>DAOVLG010000455.1 GCA_030631385.1 Candidatus Coatesiibacteriota bacterium
ATTGTGTCGGCTAAAGGGGTGCTGGTCACGGGCGATTCCAAGTACGACGCCGTAATCTCGCGCCGCGACTCGGCGGGCGAGATGCCGATCCACCTCACCGAATCCGGGCCGGTTCTGGTATGCGGCAGCACGCACCCCCCCGACGAGGAGGCGCTTCTTCCCATTCTCGCCGAGCTTCTGGCCGAGCTGGCGGGCCTGTACGTCATCCTGGCGCCACACCACGTTGACGAGGGGCACCTGGAGGGGATAGAATCCGGTTTGGATACCCTGGGCATTGAGGCCGAGAGGCTGTCGGCTCTTCGGGAGAGGGGTAGAGGACCGAGGGGCAGGCTGTTGCTCGTGGATACCGTTGGTTGCCTCTTCGAGCTGTACTCGGTGGCCTCGGTGGCCTACGTCGGCGGAGGGTTCTGGGATCGTGGGCTGCACAACGTTTTGGAGCCGGCGGTCTTTGGTGCCGCGCTGGTCTACGGTCCGCGGATTCACAATTCCATCGAGGCCCGGCGTCTCGCCGGGATGGGAATAGCCGAACGGGTCGAGGATTTTTCCGAACTAAAAACCGTGCTCCAGAGACTTCTCCAAGATCCCTCCGAGGCCCGGAATAGGGGGGTCGCCGCCAGGCGCTTCTGCGAACAGAGGGCCGGAGCCGCCGCCAGGATCGTGGATCGGTTGGAATACTTATGTGGCTTGTCGAAGGATGACTCACCAGGGGGCCTGAGAGGATGACAGGGACGTTTAAACGAGGTTTGGTGGGGGTTACCATTATCGCCTTCATCTTGCCGTTCCTCGCAGCCTGTGGGGGCTCCTCGACCGTGGAGGGTAAGTACAAACTCGGCGTGATCTACGGTCTGGGCGGCAGCGACGACAAGTCCTTCAACGAGGCGATTAAACTGGCCGTGTCCCGGGTCATGCGCGACTACCGGGTTCACCTTACCGAGAGGGAGCCGCGGAATCAGGAAGAGCTTCAAGCCTTTTTGGAAGAACTCAGCCGGGAGGAGCTGGACTGTATCGTGGTGGCTTGTGACCCCACCTATCTCGAGCCGGTGGCGCTCTCCCACCTGGAGCAGAGTTTCATCCTGGTGGACGGAGAGGTTGAGCTGGAGAACGTGATCGCCCTCTCCCTCGACAGCCGCCGGGCAGCCGTTTCCATGGGGGTGATCGCGGCCATGACCACGAGGACGGGTCGGATCGGCTTCATCGGCGCCTTCGAGAACCGTTCCAGCCGACGGGTTCTGGCCGGCTACCAGGAGGGGGCGATGATCGCCGAACGGCTGCTCCGCGAGGAGGGCCGGGAGGTTCCCGGGATAGAGGTTTTGGCCGACTTCATCGGCTCCGGTCCGGAGGCGCTCAACAACCAGCAGCGCGCCGAGTACATCGCCCGCAAACAGTACGGGCGCAACATTGACATAATCTTCGCCTTCTGCGGTAAGAGCGCCGAGGCGGTCTTCGCCATGGCCAAGAACTACAACCGACTGGCCATCGGCAGCGACCTCAACCAGAACTGGATCGAGAGGGGGCACATACTGACCAGCATGATGCGCAACATCACCGATACCCTCTACGATGTTATCGCGGAGTCCGTCCATCGGGGCTTCGAGGCCGGTTTGATCGAGGTGCCGCTGGGTAGCGGTGGCCTGGGATTCTACGTGGACAAGTACAACGAGGCGATCATGCCGGCGGGGGCCGAGGAGATGGTCCGGCGCGTTTTCGCCGAGCTGGACGCCCGGGAGGCGGAGCTGTTGGGCGAGGAGGGCATGGCGGAAGAACCGATCCTCTGAACCGTTGGGCGTAATTTCAGGGCGGGGTCGAACCCCCGCTTTTTTTTAAAACACCGTTAAACTGGAATATGGGGTCTTGAGTCCCTTCGTAGGGCGGGGTTTCCTAACCCCGCCGC
>DAOVLG010000110.1 GCA_030631385.1 Candidatus Coatesiibacteriota bacterium
AATGTAAGCAGCGATAGATACAGAAATAAAAGTCGTCTCACCCGGCGGATTCAAACCTAATCCCCGTCCGTTTATCCGAGAGAGGTCGTTTAGGTTCAACAACCGAAACGAACCAAACGCCCTTAACTACCTCAAGATAACACTCTACACCGGTTCAAAAACGTGTGATGATCCCTAAGAAAAAGTCGGTTGCATATAAAAAGGCGGGGGAGGCCCCGCCCGGGTTACGCTGGCGCTGAGGGTCAGGCTTTGCTATCCTCTAGCGGTCGGTTGTTCTCGTCAACCCGGACCAGCCGGAACCGGTGTCCCTCCAACTCGGAGGCGTCGAGCAGCAGGACGTTGACGATGATCAGCTTGTCGCCGACGTTTGCCAGATGCGCCGCGGCGCCGCGGACACCGATCATCCCCGAGCCGCGCGGCGCGTGGATAAGATACGTCTCGAAACGGGCGCCGTTGGCCAGGTTGTACACCTGCAGGAGCTCGCCGGGCGTGAAACCCGCCCGCTCGTAGAGGTCGGGGTCAATGGAGATCGAGCCCTCGTAATCCAGCTCTGTTTCGGTAACCGTGGCGCGGTGTATCTTGCCACCGACCATGCGATAGAGCGCCATCGGTTTTAACTCCCCTTAAACACGCCTCGGGCGTGGTGCCCAGGGCATTATAGGGGCCGCCTCCGAGGGGTGTCAAGTGATTCGAGGTGAGGAGTGATATGACGCAACCGATCACGCTGATAACGGGCTGTTCGTCCGGGATCGGTCTGGTGACGGCGGTTGAGCTCGCCCGCGCCGGTCACCGGGTGTACGCCACGATGCGCGACCCGGGTAAAAAGGACGCCCTCCTCGCGGCCTGCGCCGAGGCCGGGGTGGAGGTCGAGCTGCTCCCCCTGGACCTGACCGACCGGACGACCATTGACGCCGCCGCCGAGCACGTCCGTTCCACCGAGGGTCGCCTGACAAATTTAGTCAACAATGCTGGCTTCTCGTACCTGGGCGTCCTGGAGGATTTCTCCGATGAGGAGATCTACGACCAGTTCAACACCAACGTCTTCGGGGTGCTGCGGGTCACGCGGGCCTTCCTGCCGCTGATGCGGGCCGACGACTCGCCGAAGCGGACCCTGGTGGTGGTCAGCTCCACGGCGGGCCGGGCGGTGTACCCGCTGATGGGCCTCTACTCGGCGACCAAGTTCGCCCTGATCGCCCTGGTCGAGGAGTGGCGCTTCGAGCTGCGGACCCTGGGTATCAGGGCGGTGGCCGTCGAGCCGTACTCCACCAAAACCGAGTTCGCGGGCGCGTCCCTCAAGCGACCGGCTAAGTGGAGCGATGGGCCTGATTCCCCCTACGCCGAGATCCTCGGCATCGTCCCGCGGTGGTTCACCGAGATGACCCACGGGAAGGAGGCGGTGGACCCCCGGATCGTGGCCCGCACCATCCGCCGGGCCATCAACGCGCGAAACCCCGGTCTCCATTGGGTCAGCGGGGCCTACGCCAAACTGGCGATGTTCTTCAAGCGCTTCGCGCCGAACGAGTTCACCACCTGGGTCGTGCGCCGTAAGGCCGGTATCGCCGGTCTGCGCCGCCGGAAGTAAGTTCAAGATGCTAAAGAGGGCGGGGCGGGACCCTTTCGGATCCGCGTCTCCGCCCTTTTTACCGCCGGTTTCCCTAGAAGCAGAGGACCCGGTCCGCCTTCTTGGTGTACTCGGCGAGGATGTCCATGGTGCCGATCTCGACGCACTCGATGAGCTCGTTTTCCTTCATGTTGCGCTCGCCCATGCAGGTGCCGCAGGCGAACACCTCGGCCGTGTCCATGATCGCGGCCAGCATCCGGGGCGCGCTGAAGGTATGGCCGAGCTCGTCCGAGTAGACGCCCTCGGCGAACTTCTCCCCTTTACGGGCGCAGTAGACCGAATCGGCCATCAGAAATATCGCTATCTTCGTGTCCGGGTTCTTCCACATGCGCCGAGCGATGCGCAGCGCGGACCGGGTGGTCTCGTTCCCGTAGGGCGGATTGGTGACGATGATGAAGATGCGCAAGTGTACTCCCGTCTGTGGTTGCGTTTGAGAGTATTTTAAGAGGATACCACACCCGGTGGTTTAATAATCGTCCGTTGATAAACCGCGGCGTGGACTAAAGTCCCCGCCCTACGTTGCCCCTCACCCCTACCCTCTCCCCAGAGGGGCGAGGGGACGAATGAAACGGGCCGACCTGAAGGTCGGCCCCTACGATTGGGATGCGCTCGCGGGAACGGTTAACGAATTAGGTAGACACCTCGTCGCGGAACTGCGGTCCAGCGTGCTACGCTGGCGCGCTGCGCTGGCTTATTCGACCGGTTCTATCTCCTCGAAGTCCAGCACACGGACCTGGACCGCCCACACGTTGGGGTCGCCCAGGCCGTGGTCCCGGTGGTAAGCGGGGTCGTCGTCGAATTCAGCGAAATCGGCCTTGGCCAGCGCCGGGACCTGGCTCTCTTTCTCGAAGAGGCCCACGGTGCCCGCGACGAAGACGAAGGCGTTCTCGGCGGTGGAGCCCTCCGGCTTCGGGGAGACGCCCACAGAGACCCAGAGTGTCTCCTCCTCCACTGCGGCTGAGCGGAGGCGGTCCAGCATCGTCGGATCGCTGATCGGCAGCCAGGCACGTCGCCCTGCGTTCTCCACCAAGACCTTGGCCAGGGGGATGCCCAGGTCGTAGACGATGTCGGAGCGGATGGCCTCGGCCCGGATGACGTCGGTGATCAGGCGGTCCAGGTTGTTTTCCTTGGCCCCCACGGTTCGGCCTCCGCGCGCCACCCGGGTCAGCGTCTCCTCGGAGGCCAGGTACTCGACCTCGGCCTCGGTGGCCTCGGCGTAGTACTCCTCGTAGGTTACGCCCGAGGCGGACCCGCTCCCGCCGCCGACTATCTCCTCGAGGATGTCGGAGCTGCCCACGCCCGAGACCTCCTCGGTCTCCATCGGAGCGAACTCGCCGGATCCGCCACCCAGTCCCTCGAAGGTTGACTCCTCGTAGACGTGCTCCCCCTCGTACAGAAGCGCCACCTCCTCGCCGGTGTCGGTAACGTACCGCAGGCGGTAGGTGAGGTACTCGAAGCTGCCGTTTGTCTCGTAGGCCAGTTTGGCGAACTGCTGTTCGCCGGTGGCGCCCAGCCCCGAGCAGCCGATGGTGAAGAAGGTGAGGCCGAGGTCGCCGGCGTCCCGGGCGGCGTCCTGGAGGGTGTAGTCGGCGTCGGTGTAGAGGTGGTCCGCCGCGTCGCCGATCAAAAAGGCCAAACGGATAATTTCGCCCTCCTCCCAGGCGAGCTCGTGGATGGTGGCCCGGAGCCCCTCGGCCACGCTCTCCGGCGCGTCGCCGCCCCCGGTGGCGATGACGGCGTTGATCCGCTCGTGGAGAAGCGCCACGTCGTAGGTCAGGTCGGTCACCTGGGTTACATAGACGTCGCCCCGGTCGCGGTACTCGACGATGCCGAAGCGCACTGCGGGCGTCGGGGTTCCCTGGGCGACCTCGGCGGCGATCTGTTTCATCTTCTCCTTGACCACCTGGATCTCGTCGCCCATGGAGCCGGTGGTGTCAATGACGAAGGCCACGTCGAATCGGACCGCGTCCTCGTCGAAGACGTACTCGCCGAGTCCCGCGCCCAGCGATAAGCCGCGCAACTTGTCAATCAAAGCCGCCGCCGTCACGTCCACCAGCTCGAAGAGGTCGCCCTCGTCCTCGGTGGCCGCCTTCACCGCGCCGATGATCTCCGCCGTCTCCACGGACAGGATCTGGGTGTCCAGACGGAAGCTCTCCCCGGCCACCGTCAGGTTCCCCAGGATCAACAGCTCGACGTTGAGGACCTGGCCCACCTCGAGGGCGGTGCTCGTGTCGGTGATCCCCGTGCCGCCGAGGGCCATCTCCCCTAAAACCTCCTCCAGGCGTTCCCGCTCGACGACGATGATGTCGGGCTGGTTGGCCAGATCGGTGATGAGCATCTCCGGGATGCCGGTGGCGAGATAGTCGTACTCCTCGGTGGCGGCGGCGACGTCGAAGTAGAGCACCGCCACCGTCTTGGGCTGGAGCGCCGTGCATGTCGCCGCCAGCACCGTCAGTGCGATAACGAGCGTTTTTCGCATCTTCCCTCCCCGGGTCTTGAATTCAACGGCCGAGATTCGTAACATATACGATTAGAAAGGGGTTTTTGTCACCGGTTATTTGGGTGTTGCAAAAGAGACCTTCTGGCGGCATAATAAAGGGCGAGGATCAGGCCGCGTCCATCGGCGGAGCCCGGGAGGTATGGTAGGGAACCTGGAGTTCAGCCTGCTGTCCGCGCACGGACGCGCCAGGCGGGGCACATATTCCGTCAACGGCCGCACCGTCGAGACCCCGGCCTTCATGCCGGTGGCGACCCAGGCCACGGTCAAGACCCTCTCCTCCGAGGAGATCGTGGGGCTGGGGGTTCAGCAGATCGTCTGCAACACCTACCACCTCTGGCAGCGCCCCGGACATGATGTTGTGGAAGGCGCAGGTGGCTTGCACTCCTTCATGGGCCTCGGCGAGGGTGGGCCGGCGATCCTCACCGACTCCGGCGGCTTCCAGGTCTTCTCCCTCTCGGGACGCCGGGGCCGGGGCGCCAGGTTGCCCGCGGAGACCGAGGGTGATCGCGACGAGGGCTGGCCGGAGCTGGACGGCGAGAACGCGGTTCCCGAGGGCACCAGCCGCGAACGGGCGCCCATCGTCCGCCGGCTGGACTCCGACGGGGTACTCTTCGCCAGCCCGTTGGACGGGAAGCTCTACGAGCTGACCCCGGAGCGGTCGGTCCGGGTCCAGCACTCCCTCGGCGCCGACATCGTCACGGCCCTGGACGAGTGCACCCCCTACCCGGCCACCCGGGAGGAGGTGCGGACGAGCCTCGCCCTGACCCATTCCTGGGAGCGGCGCTCGGCGGAGGAGCACCGCCGGCTGAACGAACGGAACGAAACGCGCCGGGCCTTCTTCGCCATCGTCCAGGGGGGGATGTACCCGGAGCTGCGGGCCGAGTCGGGAAAAATTTTACGGGAGCTGGACGCGGACGGCTACGCCCTGGGCGGCCTTTCGGTGGGCGAGCCCAAGCCGCTCTACCGCGAGACGCTCGAGCAATCCGCCCCTCTGCTGCCCGAGGACCGGCCTCGGTACGTGATGGGGGTGGGCACCCCGGCGGACATAGTTCACGCCGCGGCTCACGGGATGGACCTCTTCGACTGCGTCCTCCCCACCCGCAACGCCCGCAACGGCCAGCTCTTCACCTGGGAGGGAAAGCTCAACCTGCGCAACGCCCGTTTCAAGGAGGATTTCACCCAGCCGGATCCCGGTTGCCGCTGTCCGGTCTGCACCCAATACACCCGGGCCTATCTGGCGCACCTGGTGCGAGCGGGCGAGTTCCTCGGCCTCCGGCTGGCGACCTGTCATAATCTGTACTTCTACCTTCAACTGATGCGGCGGATTCGCGAGGCGATCGAAGAACGGCGGCTGGAGAAGCTTTTAGAACGGGTCCGGACCGCCTACCCCGAATAGGTATGGCTACCGATTTCGAAAAGGCCCTCGAGTTCTTCCCGCCCGACCCTGGCCTGCAGATCCCCCGGGCCAACCTGGTGGCCGAGCGTGGCGTGGTGAGGCTGGGCGACGGCTGGGCGGTACACTCCTACCTGGACGACCTGGCCTGCGGCGGGATTCCCAAACAACCCGAGGTGCTGGCCGCCATGCCGCCGGTGGATTGGGTCGGCTTCTGTTACGCCGGAGGTGAGTGGGAGGGCGTCCTGCGCCAGGCCTTCAACGCGGTCGTCGGTTGGCCCCGGATCGGCTTCATCGGCAGGGAGCCCTTTCCGGAGCCGGAACACTCGGTTCGCTGGCTGGCTCCTCGGGACGACAAGGACGTGGCGGAGATAGACGAGCCCTGGCTCTGGAAGTATCATCCCAGCATCGTCCACTTCATCGAGAACGAGAACGCCTTCGGGGCCGAGGTGGGCGGCCACATCCGTTCCTTCGCCGCGGTCTACGCCGAGGACGGCGTGTACGCCGACCTGGGGGTGGCCACCCACCCCGATTTCCGCATGCGGGGCCTGGCCCGCTCCTGCGTCCTGGCGCTCTGCACCGAGCTGGTCCGCTTCGAGCTCGTCCCCTTCGCCGAAACCGGGGCCGATAACGTCTCCGGCCTCCACATGCCGCGCTCCATGGGCTGGGAGGAGATCCGGCTCCCCGACCTCTACTGCGTCAACCGCGAACCGCCGGCGCCGTCCTAGCCCAACGCGGCGCGGGGGCGGGTGGGTCTAAAGACCCGCCCCTACGTTGACGTAACCTCACGGGGTAAAATATTGACCGGCGACTTCCCTCTCCCCGTGGGAGAGGGGATGGGGGTGAGGGCTACCTTAGATAAACCGCGGCGGGGATAGGAATCCCCGCCCTACATTATTCTCCCTCTCCCCTCT
>DAOVLG010000034.1 GCA_030631385.1 Candidatus Coatesiibacteriota bacterium
AACGGTTGGTTCACCTCTAAGGTATTTCTTACCGTTCTACCGTAGAGACGGTTGACGCCGCGCGGGTCGAGGCCCACCGCCGGCCGCTTGGCCACGAGATCCCCCGGGATCAGGCTGTGCCCGGCCTCCAGACGTTTCGCCGCGCGCAGGCCCTTCCTGACGACGAGAAGGGTGTTCGCCTCGGTGGACGTGGGACGTTTGTCCCCGTCGCCCAGGATGCGTTCCGTCTGGCGGATCCCCTTGACCAGCTCTCGAAAGCCCGCCGGGTCGAGGCTGGCGGCGTGATCGGGGCCGGTGGCACCGGTGTCCAGGGTGAGGTGTTTCTCGACGGCGCAGGCACCCAGAGCAACGGCCAGGCACGCGGCTTCTGAACCCAGGCTGTGGTCGGAGAAACCGACGGGACGGTTGAAACGTTCGTGCAGCGTGGCGATGGAGCGCAGGTTGAGTTCCTGCAGCGGCGCCGGGTACGCACTGGTGCAGTGGAGGAGGCAGAGTTCGGCGTCATCCAGACGGTCCACGGCCCAGGCTACCTCCTCCAATCCAGCCATCCCGGTGGAGACCATGAGCGGCAGGCCGGTCTCCCGCGCGGCGTCGAGCACGAAGGGATCGGTCAGCTCCCCCGAGCCTATCTTCAGGATACGCACGCCCAATCTCGCGACGGTTTTCACGTCTTCGGCCGAGAAGGCCGAAAGGATAAAGTCGAGGCCCACTTCGTCGCAGCGCTCCTTGAGCCGGTCAAAATCCCCTTCGGCAAGCTTCAGACGTCTTAGCATCGCCAGTTGATCGGACTCACCGTCGTTATTCCTTTGATAGCGCGCGGTGGGCGCACCGGCGGCGACCAGGTTCTCGGGCGTGAAGAGCTGGAACTTGGCCGCGTCGGCACCGCACTCCTTGGCGGCGGTCACGAGCGCCAGGGCCTTTTCCGGATCACCGTCGTGATTCACTCCGCCCTCGGCGATGATGTAGACCGGCTCGCCCTGCGCCAGGAGACGGCCACCCACCCTGAAAGGCCTGGTTATCATTTCGATTTCCGGTCGGCCCTCCCACCGCGTATCAGACCGGCCTCGGCCACGGCCAGGTCCCAGGCGTCGTCCACGTCCACCGACTCCCAGGGTTCCATCACGAATGCTGCGCAGCGGTCGCCGAGGAGACGGTCCATCGAAAGGAGGATCGGCGACGTTACGTAGATCGCCCCGTTGGGGTAGTAGAGCCTGGGTAGCTCCTGACGGCGGTCCGGTCTTTTCGATTCGAGGGGCATGGCCAGCCCGTCTGTGATCCGATAGGCCCAGGCCGGGCTCTGCCGCATCGGGGTGAGGGAGATCAGCGAATCGTATCCCCCCGACCGGAGCAGCTCCAGCGCGGCGTCCAGGTGAACACAGGTCCGAAGGGGCGAGGTCGGTTGTAACAGGACCACCCATTCCGGGGCGTACCCCTCCTCGGAGTGCAACCTGGCCACGGTGTACTGGAGTACCTCCACGGCAGTGGCGGTGTCACCCGCCAGCTCGGCGGGACGGCGGAAGGGAACCTCCAGACCCATACGGTGGCCGAGGGTCGCTATCTCGTCGTCGTCGGTGGACAGCACGGGCCGGATTGGGTGAACGGACCCCAGCACGCAGTCGGCCGTGTAGGATAGCAGCGGCCTTCCACCCAGGGGTGCCAGGTTCTTCCGTGGCAGATTCTTGGATCCGCCCCGGGCGGGGATGACCGCCAGTATTTCCATGGCTTAATGCGGCGGTGAGTGGCGACTGATACTGATACTACTGCCATTCATAATACAAAAAGGCGGTCCCGCCCGCAAGACCGCCCTTCTCGCCGGTGGAAGGAGGTGAAACATCTTCAGGCCAGCCACACGTTCCCTCTCTGTTGGACACCCGCCGTGGCGTTCCGGGTGTCGATCACCAGGGGCGCCCGGCGGACCACCTCGTCGTAGTCGTAGGTCGAATGGTTGGTCACGATGACCACCGCGTCGTAGTTCTCCAGCTCGGAGTAGTCCCGGAGGAGGATGCTCTCCAGACGGAGGTCGGTCTGACGGGTGGACGGCATCTTGCCGATGTGGGGGTCATGGTACTCCACCAGCGCTCCTCGCGACAAGAGCCCTTCCATGATGGGTACGGCCGGGCTCTGTCGCATATCGTCTATGTCGGGTTTGTAGGAGATGCCCAGGATCAGGATTGTCGAGCCTTTGGTCGGCTTCCCTATGTCGTTGAGGGCCTCGGCGGTGCGCTCGACCACGAAACGGGGCATCCCTGAGTTTATCTCGCCGGCCAGCTCGATGAAGCGGGTGCTGAACTCGTACTCGTGGGCCTTCCAGGTGAGGTAGAAGGGATCAATTGGAATACAGTGCCCCCCGAGACCCGGCCCCGGACGGAAGGGCATGAAGCCGAAGGGTTTTGTACTCGCGGCGTCTATCACCTCGTGCAGATTCAGACCCATGCGGAGCGCCAACATCTTGAGCTCGTTGACCAGGGCGATGTTAACCGCCCGGAAGGTGTTCTCGAATATCTTGGTCAGCTCGGCGACCTCCAGGCTGGAGACCGGTACGGTTTGTTCAAACACCCGATCATAGAAACCCTTGATCAGCTCCAGTCCATTATGCGTCAGCGCGCCGATGACCTTGGGGATCGTCCGGGTCCGGTACTCGGAATTGCCCGGGTCTTCACGCTCCGGCGAGAAGGCGACGAAGAAATCGGAGCCTCCTTTGAGACCGGAACCCTCTTCGAGGATCGGCAGGACGACCTCCCGGGTGGTGCCGGGGAAGGTGGTGGACTCGAGGACCACCACCTGGCCCTCCTTCAATCTCTTGGCGATTTCTTCGCAGGTATCCTCGATGAAGCTCAGGTCGGGCTGACGATGAGAGTCCAGGGGCGTCGGAACGCAGATGGCGATTACGTCCACCTCTTTCAACAGATTGAAGTCGGAGGTCGCCCGGAGGAGCCCCCCGTCAACGTACCCCTTGATCCGCTCGGCCGGTATCTGTTTGATGTACGTTTCACCCTTGTTTAACAGCTCGACCTTCGCCCGATCAATGTCAAAACCGAGAACGGGGATGCCCGACTCGGTGAACTCGAGAGCCAGGGGCAGCCCCACATACCCCAGGCCGATGACGCCGAAGACCGCCGGCCCCTCTTTTAGTTTCTGCGAGAGCTCGGTGACGTTCATGTGCTCACTTCGTTGGGTAGAGTCGTTCTTTCAGCCGTTGGACGAATCTCAGGGTCCACCGCCCCAGGTTTCCCCACCGACCGTGGGTGCGGTGGTATAGAAGGTGGATCAGCCAGGCCAGCCGGGCCCGTCCGGGTAAGGGTCTCAAGCGGCGGGTTGAGCCGTTGCAGCGGCAGACCGTGACGCGGCCGATCAGCGCGCCGGTGCGCTCCATCGTCAGTACCCTGTCCGCGTTCCCCCACCAGCCTCCGGTGTCGAGGTGGCAGAGGCGGTGGACGACCTCGAGGCCGTCGGGGTTGAGGTAGGCCGCTATCTCGCCGATCTTCGGCGGTGCTTCTCCGAAGGGTTCCAGCAGAACCTCGGCTCCGTCCGGTATCAATTCACCGTGGCATTCGCCACGGCTCTTCACCCACCTCGGCCCGGATATTTTTAAGGCTTCTAGAATTAGGGATGAGATGGGTTTGCTAAGATGCCTTAGGTTTTTTTCAATCAAATATGACGTTTGTGTAAACCAGTCGCATATCGTTTCTGCTTCACGATGGGTTTAGAGGCATGTGCCCCTCAGTCACACAGTAAAAAACCGCCCACTTACAGGTATCAGGAATCAAATCCATCGAAATAGCCGCACGTGATACCTGGAATGTTCGGGTAATCGCATTGGTGGCTAATTACTTTTTGGCAAAGCAATACCCCTTCTGCGCCATATAAACATCTAAGCGAGGCCTCTTGGAAAATAGGCTCGCTGTGGATGTCAGGAGCTGTGTATCTTTTCTTCATCCTTAATCCCCTTCTGACTGACAACGTGATTGAATGCTGCCTGCATCTTTCGGGCGTTTTTGCACGCCGTCGGCGAGGCCTTCCACAGGCTGCCTTGTTCGATGTACGCCAACCCCGGACAGCGAGCGCAGAATCGTTTCAGGGCGCAGTCTGTACAATCTGGCGGCCTCAAACTGAGCAGTGTTTTCAGGTAAAGATAAACCGGTGAATGAAACCATATGCGGCGCAGTGCCTGCCGACGCAGGTTACCCATCGAAATGCGGGCTTGGAGGCAGGGTAAAACCTCCCCGTTCGGTGCTATCGAAAGGCTGGAAAAACCGGCGGCGCAACGCATGACAATCTGTATCCTATCCCTGTACGTGTTGCTTTCCTCATCCAGGAAGTCTGTTGAGTAGTATTTATCAAATAGATAACAAAGTTCTGTTTCTCCGACTTCATGTTCGACGGGTCCTGACCCTCCGTGGTTATCAGGCGTTAATATTGGGGTCAGCATCGGCATTCCGCCTAAAGCGAGCATGCACCGATGTAGCATATTAACCGTCTTGTAGTTCGGTTTTAACATGTTTGCCTTTAGATTATAGTGTATGCCAGCCGATTTAAGCATATTAATTGTATTTATCGTTTTTTGAAAGCTGCCCGGTGTACGTGTTATTGCTTCGTGGGTTTCCAGCTCCGGCCCGTGAAGGGAGATGTCTACAAACCTCACACCGTACCTTATCAGTTTATCTATCCCATCGGTGTTAAGGGTTGTTCCGTTCGTAAATACACGGATAATAAAATTGTTCCGGTAGAGTTCTTCCAGTATACGCCAAAAGCCAGGATAGAGTGTTGGTTCGCCGCCGGTCAGCGTTATATAGATGGCTCCCAACTCTTTGAGTTCACGTATGGCTTGGATCCACGATTCAACGGACATCTCTTCTCGGTACGGATCGTCGTCGGTTATGTAACAGTGGATGCATTGCAGGTTGCATCTATAAGTTAACTCGAACGTGGCGAGCAGGGGTCTGTGGTTTCTGTGCCCACTCGCCATGAACTTCTTTATTAAATCTGGTTGCTGTATGGAACTCAACTTCTTATGCTCCAGGAGGTGGTGGTAGATCATCTTTTATATTCAATAAGCCCCTTTTGGTGTAGTTTGTTGAAAAATGTAAAAAGGTCTTTTTGGAGGGTAAGGGTATCCACTTCATACTCGGATAGCAGTTTCACTTCAATATCGGCTATTCTCCTTCTCCCGTTAATCAGGTTCCATATTAGACTCCCCATTTCATTTATATTATGAAGCATGCCGTCATCGGGGGTGATGGCGAAGATCTCGTCCTCGACCTCCTGGGAGGGGATCTTTTCCACCTTAACGGGGATCGCATCTGGGTCGCAGGTTTTCATCATCAGAGCGGGTTGAGCTTACTCCATAGATGGTCGAGAACATATGTCAGGGCACGAATTGGCGGGTCTATGAGGTAGAGACCCAGCAGCCGTGAACGCAGCTGCACCCTTCTGGGTTCCTGCCGCAGAAATCTACTCCCGATCCGATCCGGTTTGAACGGCTCGCCTGGGGGGAGAAGTTTTTTTAACGTCGGATAGTTCCGCAGGTAGGCCAGAGCGAAGGATACCGTCCGCTCCAACCCCGCCCGACGTGCCAGAGTGTAGAGTTTACCCCAATCCAGGCCGGGACTCAACAGCCAGATGTCGTAGACCGATAGGATGTGTGGATCGAAGATGTGGTTCCCGCAGAGGTGGACCAACGCGAAGAGCGCCGCGTCCTCCTTCTGTGGAACCCAGAGCGTGACCCCGTGCAGGTCCAGGGGGATTGGGTTTTCTCCAAATTTACATCTTCGGTTACACCTTCCCGGGGCGGTGAGTGCGTAGTGAACCTCGAGTAGGGTTTGGTCTTTTATCCAGACCAGGTGGTTCCATTGACGCCAGAGCCGCCTTCCAAAAGCACCTCTGGTGATTAACCGCCAGCCAAGCTTTTCGGCTATCTCGGCGAACCGTCCGAACTTGCGTCGCTCGAGGTAGAGGTCTATGTCCTGGGCCGGCCTAGTTGCCGGCGGGTACAGACGTGTCCGGTAATCCAGCCCTTTTAGCGCCAGCGGTTGGAGGGCCGCCGTGGCATCGAGCAGGTCCAAAAGCGGTGCGGCTTGGATAAGCTCCAAGCAGGCCTCTCGGCGCCTTTTTTCACGCAGGATCTCACGTATGTTGTTTTGCAAGTCCCGTGCCAAACCCCGCCGGTTCAGCTTCCAATCGGTCAGGGGTTCGAGCCGCTCCTCCCTCAGTAACCCCAGAGGGTAGGGTTGGTCGTTCACGAAACGAACCAGATCGGTCGGATCTTGACTCGTCAATGCGTTGAATAGGGTTACTTTTTGCCCCGGAAACGTTTCCAAATCGAACCTTTGGACCGCCGCGCTCCGTCGTCGTATTCGTAGTAGTGGTAGTACCGGTGGGATTTGTAGGTTCGGGTTATGTCCACCTTGTTTAACACGAAACCGAGTATCTGCGCCCGCGCTTTTCTAAGCAGGTTCACGGCCCCCCTTACGGCCTCGGCCTCGGTGTTCTCGGCTTCGATTACCAGGATGGTTCCATCGGCCAGGGATCCCAGAATCGCTGGATCGGTCACCGCCAGAACGGGGGATGTGTCAAAGATGATCCTCTCGTATTGGTTGCGGAACCGACCGATGATCTCTCTGGTTCGCTGGCTGGAGAGTAGCTCGGAGGGGTTCGGCGGCGGATGTCCTGACGGTAGTAAGAAGAGGTTCTCAACCTGAGTGGGGCGGATGACATCCTCTTCGGTTCTGTCACCGAGGATGAGTTCGGTAAAGCCTGGTGTGCTGGGAATGGAGAATAGGCGGTGCATCTTCGCCTTGCGGAGGTCGGTATCCACGAGGAGGGTTTTGTGGCCCTGTTGGGCGATGGATACTCCAAGGTTGGCGGTGGTCGTCGTTTTACCCTCACCCTTGCCGGGACTCGTGACGGAGAGTACGCATAACTCCTTGTCTATGCCGAAGTACTGTATGTTCGTCCGTAAGATTCGGTAGGTTTCGGCGATGGGGGAACGGGGATTTTCCAAGACGACCAGCCGCTCCTCACCCAGCGCTTCAAATTCCTCGGTTGCTTTTGGGATAATGCCTATCGAGGTGAGTCCCGTTAGGTTGGTGACCTCATCTACCGATTTAACAGTCGTATCATTGATCTCGACGATCATGGCCAACCCGATACCGATAACCAGTCCGATTAGAAAACCGAGAAGGAGATCCGAGGTGTGGTTGGGACTTACGGGTTTTGTAGGTTTTATCGCACGATCGATGATACGGACGTCGCCCGTTTCCTTGCTCTCGTTGATGCGTGCCTCCTCGTAACGCTCGAGAAGAAGGCTGTGAATTTTCGCGGCGACTTCGCTCTTACGTTCCCGGAGAGCGAGTTCCATCTCCCGTTGAGGCAGGGTACTTAGCTCATCGGTTAACATGGCGATGACACGATCGGTCTCGTTGATCTTTGCTCGAGTCCCCTCTATCGAGATGGCGAGGGTACCGTGGGAAATGGTGTTTCTGAGACACTCTTCGATGTCAACTTTTAAGGTTTTCAATTCGTTGTCTATCTCGGAAAGCCTGGGATTCAACGGGCCGGAGGTTTGGTCTAACTGCAGTCTCTCCACCTTTAGCGTCACCGATTCGCTAATTAATTGTTTCAAGAGAAGGTTCGTTTGAAAACTGGGCCATGAGCTGGTGGCGGTGAGGGTCTCCAGGTCGATGTCATCACTGTTTATAGTGGCCTCGATGGTCCTCTTTTGCTCTTCAAGCTCGGCGAGCTCCCTTATCAAGCTGGCCTTTCCCTCTTCGTTTTTGCTCAGCCGGCTAACGAGAGCCCTCGCTTCATCGGAAAATGACACTATGCCCAACTCTTCCTTGTACTCCCTCAAGAGATCTTCGGTCAGCCGCAGCTTGACCTCGGCGACCTCGATCTGTTGTCCGATGAACTCCCGGGCCTTTCGGGCGCGTTCCTGCTTCCAGCGCAGATTTTCCTTCACGTAAACCTCGGCGACCGCGTTCGTCAGCTTGGCGGCCAGATTCCGGTTTGTGTGTGATACGCTGACGGTGAATGAGTTGCTGTCTTTGGCCTGCTTCACCGTCGTTGCCCTTCGTATCCTCTCGGCTTCGACGACGGGGCTGGTGACCCGTAGTCTAATGACTCGTGTTGGGTGGGGATCGGGGTCAATTAGGGTAAAGCCCAAAAGTCCGTCATCGGAGACGAGGGGTTCGTTGTAGGTTCCCCTGCCGACGATCTCCCGAGAATTATTTATTAACCTGAAACCTGGTTCGCCTTCGACGACGCGGTATTGTCCCGCGGGGAAACCGATTTCCACGAAGGGGTTCTCGAAGTACACGTCTGCGGGAAGTTTTGATACGACGTGGAAGGCGAGGTCCAACCGCTCGACGACACCCAGGGAAATCGAGCGGCTTGAGACTATCTGAAGCTCCGTCTCCAATCGGTACGGCTGATAGCTGGTGTAGAACCCGGGCAGGATGGCGGTCTCACGGCCCGTGGACTCGAGAACAAGGGAGGTGGTTGCTACGTAGGTCGGCGGCGTAGTGTAGGATTGGTAGGCGGCGATGGTGAGCGAGAAGAGGACGGCGAAGATTATTATCCACTTCCGCTTGCGCAGAACGAGGAAGTACTCGGTGATTCTTGGTATGCCACGGCCTGGATTGGTCTGGGGTTCCACTCTACCAGTTCAGGTTATAGAGACGGTTGGCGTCGAAGACGGCGCGGAGCGTGGGAGAGATCTTTTGGAGGAACTCGTTCCAGTCGCCGATGAAGGTTTGAGGTACGTATACTATGTCACCGGAGGCCAGAGGGACGTCGAGGGCGGCCTTGCCCGTCTCGAAGATGCTCCGCACGTCTACGAGGTAGAGCCGGGTTACGTTCGGCAGGACACGGATGATGGCGACCTCGCTCTCAACGGGGTTACCCCAGAACCCGCCGGCCTCGGCCAGGGCTTCGATCAGACTCATCCGCACCCGGTAGCTGTAACGGCCGGGGTTTTTCACCTCACCCAGCACGTATACCCTACAACTGTTGTACTCGAGAACCTCGAGCCCGACCTGGGGATGACCTAGGTAGGGAGACCAGGCTTCGATCAGCCTCTTACGGAGCTCGTGGGGCGTGTACCCGACGGCCACAAAGTCCTCCAGGTAGGGTAGGTTTAGGTATCCCTCGGGATCCACGTGGTAGGTATCGGTGAGCTCCGAATGACCGATGACGACGATGTTGAGGAGGTCGTCTACGCCGATTTTGTATGTGGTTTCGGCGATAAATTCAGAGCCAGGATATTCGACCTCCACGATTTCCACGGGCCAGTCCACCGGTGTGAGCTCGCCGTCAACTTCGGCGAGACCAATGGGAACGAGGATGCAGACGAGGCTTACGAGTGTTCGAGCCATAACGAAAGAGGTGGTGTCGTGTTTACAGTGGGGGGATCCCCCTCCGCTTTTTGTTGAAATTATACGTCTTGGATGGGAACAGGTCAAGCCGTAGCGGTGGGGTATAATGTGCCTGTGTCGTGGAGAAGGGTGGCAAATAAACGGATATTAGACCGTGATTTATAATTTAAGCAAGAACGATGCCAGTACTTGTAAGGCCGCGCTTGACCCGGTCCTGGGGCGTTGATATAATCCTGCGCTGGAGATAGGACCAAGAAAGAGAACGAGTTACATGCATTACGTTGTCTGCATTAAACAGGTGCCCGACGTTACCACGGTCAGAATTGACCCGAAGCGGGGCACCCTTATCCGCGAAGGGGTGCCGAGTATCACCAATCCCTTCGATCTCTACGCTCTGGAGGCGGCGTTACAGCTCCGCGACGCTTACGGGGGAAGGGTTACCGCCATCACCATGGGGCCGCCTCAGGCCGAAGCGGTACTCCGCGACGCCATCGCCATGGGTGTGGACGACGTGGTGCTCCTCACCGACCCCGCCTTCTCCGGTGCCGACACCCTGGCCACCAGCTACGTCCTGGCCAAGGCCGTCGAGAAGCTCGATCCGGAGGTGATCCTGGTCTTCGCCGGTAAGCAGGCCATTGATGGCGACACGGGGCAGGTCGGCCCCGGTATCTCCCGACGTCTCGGCTGGACCCAGCTCACCTACATCTACAGTATAGGCAAGCCCAGAAAGGGTACGATCGAGGTTGAGAGGCTCTTGGAGGACGGGCGGGAGGTTCTCGAGGCGAGGCTGCCGGCCGTCATCACCGTTGTGAAGGACATCAACGAACCGCGGTTACCCAGTTTGCGGGGGTTCCGGCGCGCAAAAACCGCGGAGATTCCGGTATGGGGGGCGGACAGGTTGGGTGTGAGCGAAGAGGAAGTGGGGCTGGCCGGCTCGCCCACCCAGGTGATCAATGTGTTCACCCCTACCGCTCAGTCATCGAGTGGTGAGAAGACGGAGGCTCCGGCCCGCGAAGCGGCCGCCCTCTTCGTCAAATGGATGGCGGACAACCGCATCCTTAAGGAACACTGAT
>DAOVLG010000164.1 GCA_030631385.1 Candidatus Coatesiibacteriota bacterium
GCGGCGTACTCACCATCTGCAACCGCCCCAAGGACGCCGTCATGGATGCCGACGTAATTTACACCGACGTCTGGGAATCCATGGGGGAGAAGGGGACAAAAACGAAGGACCTCTTCCGCCCCTTCCAGTTGAATAAAGACCTTTTCAGCCTAGCCAAGCCCAACGCCATCATCCTGCACTGTCTGCCGGCGACCTACGACGAAGAGCTCACCTACGAGGTCAGCCGGCTACCCAACTCGGCCATCTTCGACCAGGCGGAGAACCGGATGCACGCCGAGAAGGCCGTTCTGGCAATGACGATGCGATGAATACGTTACCGGAGCCGCCGTTATCCCTGTCATCATTGATTTCTCCATGAAGGAACGGTACTTCACCCAGGAAACCATTGGTGAGACGGCCTCGGTAATCCTGCAGGCAGCCGATGACTACCGACGCGAACCGCCGGCCGAGATCCTGGCAAACGAAACGGTCCTCATCGTTCTCGACATGCAGCGTTACTTCCTCGCGGAGGACTCCCACGCCTTCATCCCCAGCGCCCCGGCGATCATCCCCAAGATCAACGAACTCGTCTCTGTTTTTAATAACGTCATCCTCACCCGACATCTAAACACGGGCACCGATGCCGGCATGCTGGCCAGATGGTGGCAGGATCTGATCGAAGCCGGTGATCCGCTGAGCGAACTCGATCCCCGGCTGGATTCATCGAAGGGTAGGGTCATCGTAAAAACGCAGTACGACGCCTTCTATAGAACCAACCTCGAGAGGATCCTGCAGGATTCCGGCACCCGAAGCCTGGTCATCTGCGGCGTGATGACCCACCTCTGCTGCGAGACCACCGCCCGTTCGGCCTTCGTGCGCGGGTTTCAGGTCATCCTCCCCGTTGACGCCACCGCGACTTACACAAAGGAACTCCACCGCGCCACCCTGTTGACCCTGTCTCACGGGTTCGCGATCCCGCTTCTAACGAAGAACCTGGTTAAATTGGTGGAGAGGGAACGTTGATATCCGCCCCGGTGGCCATCGTCGGGGGAGGGCCGGCCGGGATCGCCGCCGCGATCCAGCTCACCCGTTACGACATCACCCCCCTCGTCTTCGAGAAGGAACGCCTGGGTGGCCTTCTCCGCAACGCCAATCTGGTGGAGAACTACCCCGGCTTCCCCAAGGGCGTGCCGGGTCCCGAGCTCGTCGAGCTATTCAAACGCCAGCTCAGGGAAAGCGGAACTTACCCGATCCTCGAAGAGGTCATCGGTATCGAGACGTCTGCCGATGAATTCCATCTCCGAACCACCGACGGCGAGTATCGGGCGTGGTGCGTCGTGATCGCCTCGGGTACGCGCCCGAAGCCCTGGGACGGCCCCCCGCTTCCACCGGAGCTCACCGAAAGGGTTCAAAGCGAGGTCTACCCTCTGCGCCACCTCAGGAACCGACACATCGTCGTCATCGGCGCCGGCGACGCTGCCTTCGACTACGCCCTCAACCTGGCCAGGGCCAACGATGTCACCATCCTGAACAGGGGATCGCGGGTCCGCTGTTTACCCGTACTGGAACGGAGGGCATCGGGTGAACCCCGGATCAGCTACCACGCGGAAACCTCTCCTACACAGATCACGTCATCCGAAGGCGGACGGCTTTTGGTACAATGCACAGTAAAGGGCGAGGTGCGGACCTTCGAGGCCGATCATCTCCTTCTGGCCATCAGCCGGGAGCCCGATCTGGACTTCATCGCTACGGAAGTTTTAGAAAATAACGACCGGCTGTATCCGATCGGCGATGTCGTCAACGGAAGCTGTCGGCAGACGGCCATTGCCGTGGGTGACGGAATCCGGACGGCGATGAGGATAGCCTTGAAGATGGCCGAGGAGAGGGGATGAGGGTTATCGCCAACGCGGGGAACGAGGAGGTCGCCCGGGTATTTCTGGCCGAACTGGGCGAGGACCGGTTCGTCGAGTTCGTGGAATCGGTCCAGCCGCCCGTCCCCCGTGAGGAAAAATGGGTGGTCATGGTCTCGACCCTTTTCGGGTGTCCGGTGGGTTGCCCGATGTGCGACGCCGGCGGCCGCTACCAGGGCAAGCTCACCGCCGACGAAATATTTGTACAGATAGACTACCTGGTCCGCCGCAGATACCCGGACGCCAGGATCCCCGCCAGGAAATTCAAGATTCAGTTCGCCCGACTCGGCGAGCCGTCGCTCAACCCGGCTGTACTCGAGATCCTCCGGGAGCTGCCGGGGCTCTTGCGAGCACCGGGACTCATGCCATCCATCTCCACCGTTGCGCCCCGGGGGACGGATGCATTCTTCTCCGAACTCACCGAGATAAAGAAGGAACTCTACGCCGATGGCCGCTTCCAGCTCCAGTTCTCCATCCACACCACCGACACGGAGCTGCGCGACAAGCTGATCCCGATTCGGAAGTGGAGTTTTGGAAAAATCGCCCGTTACGGAGAAAATTTCCTCGCTGAAAAAGACCGCCGGATCACCCTCAACTTCGCCCTGGGGAAAGGCATGCCGGTGAACCCCGCGGTGATGTTGGACCATTTCGACCCGGAGTCATTCCTGTTGAAGTTCACCCCGCTCAACCCGACCTACCGGGCCCGCAAGAACGGTCTGTCCACCTACATCGAACCCGATGCACCCGGTAGGCGGTACGAGGTGCTGGAGCGGCTAAGCGAGGTCGGCTACACGGTCCTGCAAAGCATCGGTGAGCGGGAGGAGGATCGCATAGGCAGCAACTGCGGCCAGCTTCTCCAGCGCCACCTCATCGCCGAAGAAAAGTTGACCACCGGCTACACCTTCCCTCTTCAACAGACGTAAGGGTATCCCGTGAAGGTCTTCCTCGCCCAGGCCGCTGGATTCTGCTACGGGGTGAAGCGCGCCTGCCAGGTGGCCTTCGAGGCCACGCAGACCCACCCCGAGGGCGTGGCCAGCCTGGGGCCGATCATCCACAACCCGCAGATGGTGGCCCGATTAGCCGAGGCCGGGCTCGGGGTAATCGAGGATGTCGAGGCTGCTGAGGTCGGCGCGGTGCTGATCCGCAGCCACGGTGTTCCTCCCGGGGTACTGGAGGAGATCCGTTTGCGCGGTCTAGAGATTGTGGACGCCACCTGCCCCCTGGTCAAACGGGCACAGAAGCTGGCCCAGAGCCTCGCCGCCGAGGGATACCAGGTGATCGTCGTGGGCGAACCGGACCATCCGGAGGTAAAGGCCCTGGTCGCCTGGGCCGACGCCGCATCCACGGACGGGAAGGGGAACCGGGCGGTGGTGGTCGAGTCCAAGGAGGATTTGGTCAAGCTGGAGAACATAAAACGGATCGGCGTGGTGGCCCAGACGACGCAGCTCGAAGATGATTATAAGAAGATCGTGGGGGAGATCCTCGGTCGAGCTGATGAGCTGAAGGTCTACAACACCATCTGCGGTGCCACGGCCAGGCGGCAACAGTCCATGATCGAGTTGGCCGGACGGGTGGACGCCATGGTGGTCATCGGCGGGCGTAACTCGGCCAACACCACCCGGCTCTACGAACGCTGCCGGGAGATCGGCATCGAGGCCTGGCACATCGAGACGGCGGACGAGCTTGATTCTACGTGGTTCGCCGGTATGGAACGGGTGGGAATCACCGCCGGAGCAAGCACCCCCGACTGGATCACCGAAGAGGTCGTCGAGCGGCTGAAGAGCTTCTGAGGTTGAGCGAATAGGATAGGGGAAGAAGGGGCGGAGGCAACCGCCCTTTGCTGCAATGACACAGTGGAGAAGATGGTGGAAAGGATCCGCAAGGGAGAGGTTTTCTCATGGGGGTTATACGACCTTGCAAACACCATCTTCAGCATGTCCATCATCACCTTCTTCCTGCCCCAGTGGATCATCCACGATCAGGGTCTGCCCGACCTCGCCTTCCAGATCCCCTTCTCGGTGTCCATGCTCCTGGTGGGGCTGACCACGCCTTACCTGGGCGCGGTGGCCGACGAGCGCGGTAACCACCTGCGACCGCTGCGTTGGTTGACCATCCTCTCGGTCTCGGCAACGGCGCTCATGGGGGTGGCCGTCGAGCTGGAGCTTGCCATCTGGGCGCGGGTAGGGCTGGTCCTCTTCCTCCTCATCCCCGCCAACTACGGCTTCCAGGCGGCCCAGGTTTTCTACAACAGCCTGCTGCCATCCGTGGCACCAAAGGAGATCCAGGGCAAGGTCTCCGGTTTCGGGGTCGCCCTGGGCTACCTGGGCTCCATCCTCGCCTTCCTTTTGATCTTCCCTCTCACGCAGCGGGAGATCCTCCCCGGATTCACCGGACGCACCGCCGCCTTCATCCCCACCGCCCTGCTCTTCGGCCTCCTGGCGATCCCCTGCCTGGTTTGGGTCAGGGAGCTTAGCAAACCGAAACCTCGGCCCAGAAAGGGAATCTGGAAACGCTACCTCGAGGTCTTCGCCGAGACCGCCGACTACCCCGGTCTCCGTCGTTACCTACTGTCCGCCTTCCTCTTCCTCGAGGCGGTCCACACCGTCATCAGCATGATGATGGTCTACATCCAGATGGTGCTGGACCTCCCCGACGAGGAGAAAATGCCCATCCTGGTGGTAGGGATAATCGCCGCCATCGCCGGGGGGGTCATCTGGGGATGGATAACCGACAAGATCGGTCCGAGGCGGGTGATCATCTTCACCCTGGTCGGCTGGCTTGCGGCAATTGGTATTGGCGGTTTCGCCGCCGATAAGATTCTCTTCTACGTGGTAGCGGCGATGACGGGATTCCTCATGGCGGGCGTCTGGACCGCGACCAGGCCGATGCTCCTGAGACTCGTCCCGGCGGAGAAGGCGGGTGAGTTCTTCGGCCTCCTGGCCCTTGCCGGGAAGGCGGCCGCCGTCGTTGGTCCGCTCATCTGGGGCGGCATAACCATCCTGACCCGGGGGCTCGCCCCCTGGAACTACCGCCTGGCCCTCTTGGCGATGGGACTGCTCGTGGCGGCGGGGTTGGCCGTTTTCCTCGGCGTGGGCAAACCGACCAAAGAGAAGGGGTGACCCTTTCGAGTCACCCCGTATTATCCGTATCGAATGGACCTAATCCAGCTCGTGCACCGACCCACAGAAGGGGCACTCGGCGGTGGTCCAGTCAGAGTCTATGACAAACTCGCCCATGCAATTATCGCACATGAACCACAGGAGGTGATGACCGCAGTTCGGACAGGTGATCTCCACGTCGTCCGCCGATGCGGGTATGTTCGTGCCGCAGTTGGGGCACTCCCAGATCTCCTCTGAGGCGCTCAGAACACCGGCGGTGAGGGCCAGGGAAATCAGAAGAGCCAACAGGATAAAGCGTTTCATCGGTGCTCCTTTTCCAAGCGTATTACGGCAGTATAGCAGGCTTTATCCTTTATTCCAATTAA
>DAOVLG010000018.1 GCA_030631385.1 Candidatus Coatesiibacteriota bacterium
AACATCTGTTCGGCAGGGAGGGACCCTTCTCCACGGTTGAAAACCACCTGCTCCACCTGGGGCAGATCCTGAGTCGAACCCACGCCTTCCTGGCCCTCGACCAGCCTCTCGCCCCGCTGGGCGAAACCGAGCGGGCGAGGGTAACGGCGGTGTTGCAAACCTCCCCCTGCGGGATCCTTTTAACCTCCTCTGAGCCGCTCGACGGATGGCTAAATCTGAACCTGACAAACGGTGAGCTGATCGAAATCGCCCGATGAAGAAACCTAAAGGGTTACCCTGGTGGATCTCTGTAATCGCCCTGGTCCTGGTGTCGGCGGTGATCTTGGCCGGCCTGTTTTTTGGGTCGAAGCTGATCAAGCCTGCCCGGGGGCTGATAACCTACGGAGCCGTATCCCCCTCGCCGAACCTGGCCACGACCAGCCTGGTGCTGTGCGGCGACGTGATGCTGGCGAGGAAGGTCCGGGATCGGGCGATAGACAACGACGACGTTTCATGGCCGTTCCGAAAGAACCTGTTCCTCACCGCCAACGCCGATATCGCCTTCGCCAACCTCGAGTCGCTCTTCTGCGAGAAACCGAATCCCGCCCCGGCCCACCTCGTGTTCCAGCTCCACCCCGAACAGATAGACGCCCTGAAGGTGGCCGGCTTCGATGTCCTCTCTCTGGCCAACAACCATGCAAACAACGTGGGACGGGAGGGGATGGCCTTCACCGTGGGCCTTCTGCGGAGCAACGGCATCGAGCCTTCGGGTGGGGGGCGTAATCTGGCTGAGGCCCATCTGCCGGCACTCGTCGAAACGCCGAACCTGACCGCCGCCTTCTGTTCCTACACCGCCACCGCCTCCCTGACCGCCTCCCCAGAAAGCGCGGGGCATACCGCTTGGGGAATCGTCCATCTCCTGAATGACCTGAGCCGTGCAAAGGAAGAGGCCGATCTGGTCGTGGTCAGCCTCCACGCCGGGGACGAGTACGCGCCCCGTGAAAACGCCTTGCAGCGCAACTTCGCCCGCGCGGCCATTGACGCCGGCGCCGACATCGTCGTCGGCCACCACCCCCACGTCCTCGAGCCCATCGAGGTCTACCGTGGCCGGCTGATCTGTTATTCCCTGGGGAACTACGTCTTCGATCAACCCTGGAACTACGACGCCATGCAGTCGGCGGCGGTGGAGGTGCTCCTGCGAGGCGCCGAACCCAGGCGGGCTTACATACACCCTCTTCAGATCAACGCCGAATTCCAGCCCGAACCGGTGGACGGCCCCGTGGCCGACGAGATCCTGGAGCGTCTGGGGGTGGAGACTACACGCCTGACCCTCTTACCCGGCGGATAATACAGAAATCGGTGCCGAGGGGTGCTTGACTCCCGGTGAACCCGAAAAGAGGTAGGTTTCCATGCAAAAAATAGCTTTCCTCCTGCCGATTCTTACCGTTGCTATGGGTCTGGCCGACGTGGGCCCCAACGGAGGCTACTACGGCTCCTACGGCGGCGGAGGACCCTTCGTCCGGTACTACTTCTACGACCTGGCCGGCGTATCGGACAGCTTCGGCGGCAACCTCCTGCTTATCGGCGGCCGGGGCTACGGCGCGGTCAACGATTGGCTGCGAATCGGCGGCTGCGGCGGCGGAGCGATCGCCGTCCTTGGCGAGGTGGACGAGGAGAACAACGACGCCGGCATCTTCGGTATGCCGTAAGTTTTTTTTACGGGCGGGTTTGAACACACTTCCGTTGCGTCGTCCCCTCGCCCCTCTGGGGAGAGGGTTAGGGAGAGGGGTGCCGGATGGTTAAATAAGGTAGCCCTCACCCCCAACCCGTGAGCGAATGCTCCTCCCACGGGAAGAGGGGAGCCGCTACGTCTGGAAACCGCACGTTTTCAACGTAGGGGCCGACCTTTAGGTCGGCCCGCTTATTTTTCCCCCTCACCCTGCCCTTTCCCCCAAAGGGGGCGAGTGTATTTTTTACTCTACGGAACTGCGACCGGCGCGGCCAAGAAGCCGGGAAGCAGGTAGTGGAAGGCCAGGCCGACGATTACAGCCGGAACCGTCGTCACCAGGGTCACCATAAGGGCGCTTTTCTTGTGCAGACTCAACAGGGGAAAGAGGGCGTCGCCGTCCTGGGACAGCACGTTGGCAATGAGCACGCCGAAGGGAACTATCCCCTGCACGAACAGGGTCGTGACAACTATCTGGGGACCGCAGCCCGGAATGAGGCCGATTACCGCCCCGCCGATCACCGCCAGGGGCCCGGCCGTCCGGACGATTGAACTCAGGTCCACCCCGCTCCAGGCATTGAAGGCGTAGAAAACGAAATAGGCCGCGGTGACCCAAACCACCACGAAGGCGGTGTCCTCGGCGTTGTGGACGAGCATCTCCCGAAAGCTCTGGGCCTTCTCCTCGTCCTCCTCGTGGGTGTCGTCCCGGAGGAGTTTTTTCGCAAAAACCATCCAGACGAGGCTGACGACGGCGCCGATAATTCCGAGGGTTTCAAACAGGGGGAAGCCGAACCAGCCGTTGATGGTCCCGGTATCAATCTGGAGCATCTGGGACAGGAAGGTGAAGACGAAACCGACCAGGAAGAGGATCCAAACGGGTAAGAAGAAGTTGTGCGTTATACGATAGAAGAGGCTCTTCGGCTTGATGTGCGTCCTTTTGTGTAGGGCGGCCTCCATCCCGGCGGGCTCGGTGTGCTCAAAACCGGGTAGAAGGCATACCTTACCCTTCTCAACCTGCTCCGAGATGACAGCCATCGCCTCCCTCTGTCTGCCCTTCACCAGGTTCTTTCCGATTCCCAGGGCGTCAACCAGATACCCGGCACCGATGCCGACGGCGAAGCTGATGCCGTGGATCACGAGGGCGTGACCCGGCAACCGGCTGAAGATCACCCAGGAGCTGTCCCCCATCGTGGCGATGAGAGTGGCGACGACGGTGCCGAAGGTAACGGTGCCGTTTACGAAGAGTGGCATCATGAAGATGGCCCCGCCGCAGCCCGGAATGACACCCAGTACCGCGCCGAAGATGGGCTGCCACTTCCTGTACTTCCGCATCCCGCGCACGATGCCGCCAGCGGTGCGCACCTCGAGCCAGCCGAACACCAGGAGCATCACCGCCACCCAGGTGCCCACGCTCATGAAGCCGTCCACGGCGGCGGCTTTCAGAATTTCAAAAAACTCGGCCATTCTGCTCACTCAACCCCGACACGACACAAACCGTACTTCCCCTATTTTATACTAATCACACGTAATCGTTAAAAAGGGGCCTAGGGACGATGAACGGTGACAAGACACAGAAACGCATCCTGCGGGCCTTCTCGGCCTCCAGCTTTCTAAATGACATGGGCTCAGACATGCTCCTTCCGATCATGCCGCTCTACTTACTGGGTCTGGGGGCGGGGACCGCATTCATCGGCTTCCTCGATGGGCTGGGCACCGCCATCGTCGCCCTGGCGCAACTGGCCTCCGGCTACCTCTCGGACCGGCTGGGGCGGCGGAAGGTCTTCATTTGGACGGGTTACCTGGCCGGGGCGTTGGGCAAGCTGGGCTTCGGTCTGGCCCGTACTCCGGGGCAGATGGTCGGGCCCAAGGTGGTGGACCGCCTGGGCAAGGTGCGCGGTGCGCCCCGGGACGCCGTACTCAGCGACGTCTTCAACGCCGAAAAAAGGGGACGGGCCTTCGGCTTTCTGCGGATGATGGACAATGCAGGGGCTTTCACCGGGGCCCTGCTGGCGTGGCTGTTGATTAACACCGTCCCGATCCGGTACATCTTCTACATCGCCGCCGTCCCGTGCGCCGCCGCGGCGTTGGTCATCCTCCTGACCATCCGCGAGCCCGGCGGGAAACGAGAACCGCAGCGCATCTCCTTCCGCAGGCTCGACCGCAACAGCCGCCTGTTCCTCCTTTTCGTTTTCATCGCTTCCCTGGGGCTGTTTTCCTACTCCCTTCTGTTGGTCTACGCCGTCAAAAACGGGGTGCCCCGGGGGATGATCCCGCTTCTCTATCTAGCTATGACCGCGACGGCTTCGCTGGCGTCCTACCGCGGCGGCCAGATGCTAGACCGCCTCGGTCGGCGGCCGGTCCTGGCCCTATCCCTGTTCAGCTTCTTAGTCCTCTGCGCGGTCGCCATCCTCGGGCCGGCGGGCTGGTGGTCCATCATCCTGTTTGTCTTCTACGGCCTTTGCAGCGGTCTTTTCGAACCCGCCCTGAGCTGTGCGGCGGTGGAACTGGTGCCGGCGGAACTGCGGGGGACCATCCTGGGTGCGACACGCCTGGCGATGGGCGTGGCGGCGTTTCCCGCGAGCTGGCTGGCCGGTTGGCTCTGGCAGACTATCGGCAGCTGGTCGGCCTTCCTCGTAGCGGGGTTATTCGTCTTGATCGCAATTTTAATGTTGCCGTTTATAAAATTTTCAACGTCTGGGCGCCCGCGCCCCTGAAGCCGTCCACGGCGGCGGTCTTCAGGATTTCAAAAAATTCGGCCATGGCCTTATTTAAACGATACTTTAACCTGACGTCCTGGAAACTCCATGCTATACTGGACACCGAAATAGTTGAAACAAGTTTCTCAGGTTTCTAGGCTAGGCAATGGATGTTCAAGAGATAGCCAAATACATCGAGCGTCCCGAGGAAGAGGACCCCAGGCGGCGACAGATCCTGGAGGCCGCCGGGCGGCTCTTCCACCGCTACGGTTTCCGCCGCACATCGTTAGACGACATCGCCCGGGAGTGCCGCATCAGCAAGAAAACCATCTACCAGCACTTCGAGGGAAAAGACGAGCTGGTCCGGGCCGTACTATTCGGGCTGGTCTACGAGAAGATGGACTCCGTCCTCTGGGTATTCGGCAACTTGATTCCCGAAGGGTACAAAGGCCTTCTACCGAACCTGAAGCTCGACCCGCAGGCTAAGCCGGCCACCTTCCGGGAGATGCTGAAGGCGGTCACCGAATTCGCCCAGCGGATGCGGCAACGGGTGTCCATGCAGATGCTCACCGACCTGCGTACCGATTACCCGGAGCTCTGGCGGGGTCTTCTGGAGATGCGGAAACCCTTCATCAAGGGTGTCGTGGAGATGATCGAAAGAGGCCAACAAAACGGTGACGTCCGCCGGGAGATAAACCCGCTCGTCGCAACGGAGTTGATGTTTACGGCCTACGAGTCGCTGTCGAATTCGCCGGTGCTCAACGCCCAGGGGATCGGCCCGAGCGAGATCGGCCTTACCTTCCTGGAGATCCTGAGCCACGGTCTCTTAACCGAGCCCCCTCCGGAAGATAAAACGCACTAATGTATGTTTACACCCGCCTAACGGAGGATCTCCAGTCTGACGCGGACCACGCCGGCCTCGAGCATCCCGAGCTGCTTCGCCGCGGCGTAGGAGAGGTCTATGATCCGCCCCTCGACCCAGGGGCCACGGTCGTTGATGCGGACCACCACGCTGCGACCGTTCTCCTCGCTGGTAACCCGCACGCGGGTACCGAAGGGAAGGCTGCGGTGCGCCGCCGTGTAGGCGTACATGTCAAAAATCTCGCCCGAGGCGGTGGGGTGGCCGTGGAATTTTTCGCCGTACCAGGAGGCGTAACCGGCCCCGTACCCGCCGTAGCCGCGTGGACCGGTCCGGTTAAAACAACCAGTCGCCGCTAAACAGATAACGATAAGGATAGAAGCGGTCCTCCGTGCGGAATTCATAGGCCAACCTCTCCGAGCAAATCATGACAAGCCTCAATCACCAGTTCCGGGTCCAGATCGAGCATGCATCGGTGATGCCCCAGCGGACAAGCTTTCGGCGGACTCAGTCGGCAGGGCTGGCACTCAAGCCGACGGTGGAACACCAACCGTTGAGGGTGACCTTCCGGCGGACGGAAGCCGAGGACGGGCGTTGTCGGTCCATAAACGGCGACCACGGGGGTTCCGAGAACGGCGGCCAGGTGGAGCGGGGCCGAATCGTTGGTCACCACCAGCTCCCCAACCTTAATGAGCGCCTTCAACTCACCCAGCGTCAGATCAATCAGACCGAGGGCTCCGGGAATCCCCGTCGTAACCTTGGCGCACACCCCTTCCTCCTCGGCACTACCACAGACGACAATCCCGACGCGCCCTTCCTTGACCAGCCGCCGACCGACCTCGATGTAGGAGGCTTCCGGGTAACGCTTGCTCGCCCATACACTGCCGGGGAAGAGGACCACCAGGGGACGACTGATGCCTCCAAGACGGTTTTCTATGCATCGGGAATCGGGTTCCGTAACCGCCAGCGTCCCGATGGGTGCACTTTTGTAACCGAGCCCCAGCGCAGCGCCCAGATCGCAGATGCGCAGCCCCTCCTGGCGGCTCAGCCCGTACTCGACCAGATGCGTGTAGAGGAAGCGCCAGAAGGTGAAACGGGGGCGGAGTTTGCGGTTGGTAAAGGGGTGAGAATAAGGCTTTTTCGGCGGCTGATAACCAATCCGAACAGGTGTTCGGGTGAGCCGGGCCAGGATGGCGCTGCGAGCCGAGGGGTGGGGGACTATCGCGGCGTCGTACCGTCCGCGCAGCTCGCGCCCGAGGGAGAGGAGTTTGCCGAGACCCGGCTCCCGGTGCTTGTCGTAGACGATGACCCGGTTCAGATGGGGATGCCCGTCGAGTAGCCCGGCGGCCCGGGGGATCACCAAGGCGTCCACCGTCCAGCCGTTCTCCGCCAGGAGGGAGAAGAGGGGCACGGTGAGGACCACGTCCCCGATAAAGGCGGTATTGATCACCAGGGCGCGCTTTTGGGTAGCCGAACCGTTCATCGGAGCGAGTATATCACGACACTTTAAGCAGTTTTGTGCGAGTGACCGGAAATCGTTAACACAACCAAGCGAGAGAAAATGGACACCGTTCTCCAGATACGGGGCCTGAAAAAGAGCTACGAGCTGGGTCATCTGCGCACGCCGGCGCTGCGCGGGGTGGACCTGACCATCGAAAGGGGCGAGTTCACCGCTCTGGTCGGCCCCTCGGGGTCGGGCAAGACGACGCTGTTGAACATAGCCGGCTGCCTGGACGTCCCGGACGAGGGCCGGGTGCTCCTGGCCGGCGAGGAGGTGCAGAACCTCAAATCGGGTCGGCGGGCCGAGATCCGCGGACGGAACATCGGCTTCGTCTTCCAGACCTTCAACCTCATCCCGGTGCTGACGGCCCGCGAGAACGTGGAGTATCCTCTGATCCTCGGAGGACACTACAAGCGGGCCGATAGCGGGGAACGGCGGAGGCTCAAAAAACGCTCCGTCGAGCTGCTCAAAGAGCTGGGGCTGGAGGAGTACATCAACCGCCGACCCGAAGACATGTCCGCCGGACAGCGTCAGCGGGTGGCCATCGCCCGGTCGCTGGTCACCGAGCCGGCAATCATCCTGGCCGACGAGCCCACCGCCAACGTGGACAACAAAACCGGCGCCGAGATCATGAACCTTCTCACCGCCATGAACGAACGCCACGGTGCCACCTTCCTCTTCGCCACCCACGACCCCCTGGTGATGGCCTTCTGTCGGAGGATCGTCACGCTGACCGACGGTCGGATCTCCGACGACAAGAAGCAAGCGGGGGGCGGTGGACGATGAACAACCTGAAACTGGCGGTCCGCGGAGTATTGCGCAACAAGCGCCGCACCCTCATCGCCGTGGGCGCCATCGCCATCGCGCTGATGTGCATTATCCTGCTGAACTCCCTCATGGACGGCTTTGACAAACAGTTCAAGGACAGCGTGATCGAGAGTTCGGGCCACCTGCAGCTCTACGCCCCGGGATACTACGACGAGAGGCGCACCCTGCCCACCGACATCGCCATCGGCGACCTGGCTGAAAACCTGGAGAGGATCCGGGGAATGGACGGTGTCGTGGATGCCACGGCCCAAATCACCTTCGGCGGACTGATCCTCCACGGTGGGGACGAAATCGCCGGTATCGTCGTCGGCGTCGAGCCCGAGGCAGCGGCCAGGATGCACAATTTTCCGGATAAGGTCCAAAAGGGACGGTACATCACGCCCGAGGATTCCGACGCCTGCGTGGTCGGCTACCGGATGGCCGATCTGCTGGACATCGAGATCGGCGACGTGCTCACCGCCGTCACCCAGACCTCCTACGGGGCGCTAACCGCGATGGATTTTACCGTGGTCGGTACCGTGGCGACGCTGAACCCCATGATTGACGAGGGCGGGGTGCTCATCCGCCTGGAGGACGCCCAGCGGCACATGGAGCTGGAGGACGCCGCCACGGCCATCATCGTCAACGGGGAGGACCCCGATAAATCCACCGAACTCAAGGACGACCTTCTCGCCCTGTTGAACGCCGGGGTGGAGTTCGAAACTCCCGCGGTTGAGGAAACCTTAATGGTCGAGCCCGAGGAAGAGGTGCCCCTCTTCGCCGAGAAAGCGCCCACCGGGGGCTTCGAGGAACCCGATGAGGAGGTCGAGGCGCCCACGAGGGAGGGCTTCGAGGGCTATACCTGGTTCGATCTCAACCACCTGATCTTCGACATAATGGGCATGAAGGACCAGATCATGGACATCATCCGCGCCATCATGATCATCATGGCGGCGGCCATGATCGCCAACACCATGCTGACCAACGTCTTCGAGCGAACCCGGGAGATAGGCGTCCTCATGGCCATGGGCTCCAAGGGGCGCCAGATACTCTTCATCTTCCTCGGCGAGGCGCTCGTGCTCGGGCTCATCGGCTCGCTGGCCGGCGTCGTGCTGGGGGGCGGCCTGGGCCTGCTCTTACAGAACGTGGGCATCGATATGGGCACCGATTACAGCGAGTGGGTGAACATCCCCATGGGCAGCGTCTTCTACGGCCTCGTCAAGCCGCTGATGCTCGTGCGCGCCTTTATCCTCGGGATTTTCGTAAGCCTGTTGGCCGGTATCTACCCCGCCGCCAAGGCGGCCCGGATGCTGCCGACCAAGGCCCTGCGCTTTATCTAATGACGGAGACAAACATGAGTTACACTTTGAAGTTCGAGGGGGGAGGCGACCGATGAACAACCTCAAGCTCGCCCTCCGCGGCGTGATGCGCAACAAGCGGCGCTCCCTCATCACCATTTTGGCCATTGCGATAGCGATGATGGCGATCGTGGTCATGAACTCCTTCATGGACGGCAACGAAAAGCAGTTCAAGGACAAGGTGGTGGAGACCTCTGGCCACGTTCAGCTCTACGCTCCGGGGTACTACGACGAGAGGCGCACCCTCCCCACCGACATCGCCATCGGCAATTTGTCCGAGACCATGGAGACGATCCGGGGCACGGAGGGGGTCACCGACGCCGCGGCCCAGATAACCTTCAGCGGCCTGGCCACCTTCGGCGGCGACGAGATATCGGGGGCGTTCATGGGCATCGAGCCCGAGGCCGCCGGACGGATCCACGACCTGACCGACGCGGTGACCGAGGGGAGGTACCTCACCGGTGAAGACGCCAGCGGCTGCCTGGTCGGCTACCGCATGGCCGAGCACCTGAGCCTGGTGCCGGGCGATTTGCTTACCATCGTCACCCGAACCTCCTACGGCGCCATCACCGCCGTTGATCTGACCATCGTAGGGATCGTGGCCACGAACAACCCGATGATAGACGAGGGAGGCGTGCTCCTCCGCCTGGAGGACGCCCAGCGTCATGTGGAACTGGAAAACGCCGCCACGATGATCGTCGTCAACGGCGAGGACCCCCAAAAGAGCCGTGAACTGAAGGAGAGCCTCCTGGCGACGTTGAATGCGGGAAGGACACCGGTTCCCGTCGAGTCCGGGGAGGCCCCGGAGGGAACCGTCGAATCACCCACCCGCGAGGGCTTCGAGGCCTACACCTGGGAAGAGCTCAGCTACTCGCTGCTCGACATGATCGAAATCCGCGAGCAGTCCCTAAACATCATCCGCGCCATCATGATCATCCTGGCCATGGCGATGATCGCCAACACCATGCTGACCAACGTCTTCGAGCGCATGAGGGAGATCGGTATGCTGATGGCCATGGGCGCAAAGGGACGGCAGATTATGGGGCTGTTTCTGGGCGAAGCGGCCGTGCTCGGCTTCTTCGGTTCCCTCGTCGGGGTGACGATCGGGACCGTTTTCGGGCTCGTACTGCAGAACGTGGGTTTAGACTTCGGCGACGAGATGGGCACCCTGATGAATATCCCCATGGACACCGTCTTCTACGCCCTGGTGGAGCCGATTATGATCGTCCGCGCCTTCGCCTTGGGTATCCTGGTCAGCGTCATCGCCGGGCTGTACCCGGCGGTGAAGGCCGCCCGCATGCAGCCCACCAAGGCCCTGCGCTTTATCTGAAGCAGACCTGTCGCCCGTTGAAGGGCGACGCTACGGGACACAGGAGCGACTATGCGACGCCTTATCCTTTTACCCCTCATCTTCCTCGCGCTTCCGTCCTTCGCTATTACAGCCGAAGAGGTCATCGAGGCCGTGGACGCCAACATGGCCTACGACACCATGACCGCCGTGTCCAAGATGGAGATAGTCACCCCCGACGGCGAGACCCGCACCAAGCTGATGACCGTCATCGCCCAGGGAGACAACAACGCCCTCATAACGGTGACCTATCCCCAGAGGGAGAATGGGACCCGCCAGCTCCGCCTGGACGACGAGCTCTGGCTCTACATCCCGTCGGAGGACAAGGTGCTGAAGCTGACCGGCAACATGCTCCGGCGCTCCATGCTGGGCAGCGACTTCTCCTACGAGGACATGATGTCGAGTCACGATCTTCTGGAGGACTACGACGCGGAGCTAGAACAGATCGAGGTGTACCGCGGACGGAGCTGCTACGTGATCCTGTTGACCGCCACGCAACCCGACGTCACGTACCGTACACGACGGGTCTGGATTGACGAGGAGCTTCTGGTTCCTTTGAAACAGCAGCTTTTCGCCGCCTCGGGCACCCTGTTGAAGGAGTCAACCATGGGCGGGATCGCCCGGTACGGGATGCGCTGGTATCCCACGGTGGTGGTGATGCGTGATGTCATCCGCGGTTCGGGCAAGACCACGGTGACCACGTCCGACATCACCTTCGACGTGGAGATACCACCAGGGACCTTCAGCAAGGCCAACCTGCGCGGTTAGAAACGGTTTTTTTGCCCAAGCCCTCCGATGGACCGCGGTTGACATCCCCCTATCACGCTGGCATACTTCCGGGGACTCGTGGCCCGGTATTCCCCCGTGGCTGCCCCCTCTGAGGCCCATGACCACCAAGCGCGACATCTGCCCCAACTGCGGAACACGCTACGAGGCGGACGGCAAGTTCTGCATCATGTGCGGAACACCCCGTCCCAAGGGGGACATGGTCTGTCCCTCCTGCAGCGAACCCATCCGGGAAACCGACATCTTCTGCGGCAACTGCGGCTTCCGTCTCCGCGGTGATGGGTACACGATACAGGCGCGAATGGAGCCCGAGGAGGAGGCGAAGCTCCACCAGTCCCCCACCGACGCCCCCATCACCCTCTCCGAGCTACTGGCCGTGCCGCCCAAGCTTCCCGATGACGGTCTCATAGTGCGGAAGGCCGCGACGGGGGTAAAGTACGGTCCAGGGAGCTTCGAGCGGATCAAAAAGCTCATCAAGAAGGGGGCCATCACCGGGGATGACACCATCGGTACCGGGGACGGCCGCTGGTGGCTCATCAAGGACCACCCCCAGACCTGCGAGCTGGTCGGCGTGGAGCCCGAGGAAGACGAGGAGGTCAAGATAGATCTCGCGGCGCCCCGCATCGAGCCTGAGACGAAGAGGTCGGTCACCAAGGTCACCAAGGAGGAGGAGAAGGACCTACCACCACGGCCCAGCCTCATCCCGCCGGACAACATCTACATCTACCTCATCGATTCCAAGAAGGAGATGGGACCGATGAGCTACGCCACCCTGGTCAAGTACATCCGCAACGGAACGCTGGCCAAGCACGACTACATCTACTCAACTAAGAACAGGTGGACCAGCTTCCGCGATCTGTTGAAAGAGGCCGGTGAGGGAGCGTAGGCATACATTTTCTCGTCCGTAACGATAAGGCGGGAGCTCAGGCTCTTGCCTTTTTTCATCGCCCATTTAAGCCGACCGGATGTGCTAAAATAAACCGAGCGCCCCGCCGGGGAGGTTTCTAGTGTATTGCCCCGCTTGTGGAAAACAGAATCCGGATCACGCCCGCTTCTGCCGCCACTGCGGCAACCGGCTGCCGGACCTGGCCACCGAGACCACCACCGACTCCGACCTCGAGCTGATCGAGAGCGCCGGGGAGTTCGTCGGCCAGACTCTGGGGCGTTACCGGGTCTTGCGCAAGCTGCGCACAACCTCGACCGGCATCATCTACCGGTCCCTGGACACCCAGCTCGATCGGATAGTCGCCCTGAAGATCCTCCCACACGGTCTCAACCTACCCGACGCCGAAGCGCCGAGTCCCGTGGAAGAGAAAGAGATCCTGGAGGCCTTCCGCGAGGAGGTGAACCTCGCCGCCAACCTGGAACATCCCAACATCCTTCCCGTCCACGACTTCGGCCGCTTCGGCAACAACTACTTCGTCGTCATG
>DAOVLG010000278.1 GCA_030631385.1 Candidatus Coatesiibacteriota bacterium
AGGACATCGAGCTGGACGACCCAAAGACCTACGAGCTGTTAAAACGGTGCGACACCGCGGGTATCTTTCAGTTGGAATCGGAGATCGCCCGGGACGTTCTCCGGCGGGTGGCGCCCGACAACTTCCGCGAGCTCATCCCGGTCCTCTCACTCTTCCGACCCGGCCCCCTGGGCAGCGGCATAACCGAGACCTACATCAAGGGCAAGCACGGCCAGGCGCCGATAACCTACCCCCACCCCACCCTCGAGGGCGTGCTGGCGGAGACCTTCGGGGTCATGGTCTACCAGGAGCAGGTGATGCAGGTCGCCAGCGTCCTGGCCGGTTTCACCTACGGAAGGGCGGACCTTCTGCGGCGGGCCATGTCGAAGAAAACGGGCGAGCTGGACAGCTACCGCGAGGAGTTCATCAGGGGCGCCGAGGGGGAGGGGATTGACGTGAAGCTGGCCGGTCGGGTCTTTGACCAGATCATCCCCTTCGCCCGTTACGGTTTCAACAAGAGCCACTCAGCCGCATACGCCGTGGTCACCTACCGCACGGCCTGGCTCAAGGCCAACTACCGTTCCGAGTTTATGGCGGCCCTTCTCTCCCACGAACTGAGCGACGAGGACAAGATCGCTTACTACCTGAGCCAGTGCCGTCGCGACGGCCTCGAGATACTCCCACCAAGCCTGGAGGTGAGCAGTAAAAGCTTCACCGTGGAGGATACTGACGGAGGCACCGCCATCCGTTTCGGACTGGGCGCCATCAAGAATGTGGGGCTCGGGCTGGTGGAACTCATCATCGCCGACCGGGAAGAGAACGGACCATACGCCTCATTGAAAGAACTCGCCCTCAGACTGGGCACCCAACAGATCAACAAACGGGTCCTGGAAAGTTTAGTCAAAAGCGGTGCGACGGACGAGCTTCCGGGCACCCGCGGTCAGAAATTTGCCACCATCGAGCCCGTTCTCGAGACGGTGGCGATCGAGCAGCGTGATATAAAGCTCGGTCAGGAATCCCTCTTCGGCGGCCAGACGGGCGAGAGACCCGTTGATCCTCTCGATGAAAACCTCGAGCCGTGGAGCGAGCACGAGAAGATGACGGGGGAGAAAGAGGTACTGGGACTCTACCTGAGCGGCCACCCCCTCACCCGGTACACCCAGACGATTGATCATTTCGCCAGCTCCAGGTTAACTCGGATTCAGGAACTCAACGGCGGGGAACCGGTCCGCGTCGCCGGGGTCTTCACCCACATCACCCGCAAGCTGGATCGGAACAGCCAGCGGATCGCCTTCGCCTCCCTGGAGGACGAAAGCGCGGTGGTTGAGGTGGCGATTTTCGCCGAGACCTACGCCCGTTACCGCGACCTGGTCGCCAAGGACAAGGTCGTCCTGGTGGTGGGTCAGGCGCAGACCAGCCGGGACGAGATCAACATCCGCGCCAACGCCATCCACGATCTGGCCCAGGTGCCCCGGCTCCTGGCAAAACAGCTTCACCTCGAGCTCTTCGGCGGCGGCCTGACCGACGAGAACCTGGCCCCGATTCGAGCCCTCCTGACCGAGTACCCAGGCGAGCTGGAGGTCTACCTGCACCTACAACTGGCGGGAAGCGGGGTCACCCTCCGGGCGGGCCCTCCCTACATGACCGCGCCGGACGAGGAGCTGTTGAAAAAACTCGAGATGCTCGTCGGCGAAGGCAACGCCTACCTCACCCCGGCACCGGACCTCGAGCTTGCCGGTTAGACTGAGAGGAACGCCGTCGGAGTCCGTACCGTACAACGGATACAGACGACGTCAACCGCCGAAGAGCGGATCCACCCTGAGCTCCAGCTTCGGTAACATCCCGCCCGGCGGGTACGCCATCTTCGCCTTCCAGGACTCCGATCACAACGGCACGTTGAACCTGGGGCTCTTCGGACCCACCGAGCCCTGGGGCACGTACCGCCACGTCTCATCAATCCCCACCTTCTCCGCCATGGTGTTCAGGTTGAGCGGGAACAGGACCGGAATAAAGATCAAGATAAGCTGAGGGAAACTTCTATGGGTAAGCTGAAGGTTATGCCAATCCTGATTTTCGTCGTCGCGGCGCTGGGCGACGCCGGTTATCTGGGCTCCATCACCGCCGGCGCCGCCCCGATCGGCGAGCACACCTCCATCGTGATGACCGCCGAAGAGGTCGTCATCGAACTACGGGTGCTGGACATCACCGAGGGGGACTGGAGCTCCACCCGCTACTACGCGACCATCACCGCGGATTTTCTCTTCACCAACACCGGTGAGGCCGACACGGTATACACCTACATCCCCGTCTCGGTGATGACCATCTTCGTCTCGGTCCTCTACGGCGCGGTGGATATGGACGTCCCCCTGGAAAACCCCAGGGTGCTGGTGGACGGCGAGCCGGTGGAGGTGTACAAGCTCTGCGTGGGTAACTTTGACGAATCGGTCTTGGAGGGCGGGACCTGGGAGGAATTCGCCGAGAGGGCGCTCCCCCTCTTCGATGAACAACCCGAGAACGGGGAACCCTTTTATTTCCGCCGCTACTTCGCCGGAGTGGAGGAACACTGGGACAAGATTGCTCATCGAGCCGACGCGCTCCTGGCCTACTGGGAGGTGACCTTCGAGGCTGGCGAGACGAAGCTGGTCGAGTACGTGCAGGAGTTCGACCTGACCTCGGACTACGGCGAGCAGGTCTTCCGGCTCACCTACCCCCTCTTCACCGGCGCCGGATGGCGGGGTGACATCGGGTACGGAAGGGTGACCGTCTTACCCGGCGAGGGATGCGACTGGAACGATCTCCGCTACTATACCGGCCTACACCTGCCGCTGCCGAGCGAGGAGGAAGACCACCGTTTTAGCCTCAACGAAGGCATCACCGGTCATGAAGGCTTCAATCGGTGCAACCTGGCCGGCTACCGCGGGGGAAGCTTCGATCACGCCCTGGTATGGGAGTTCAGCGATTACGAGCCCCATCCGGGACAGATAAGCTCCTATGCCTTCTACCCCGACATCGGCGACATCGGCACCTATCAGTACATGCTCCACGGTGATTATGAAGACGGCTTCGAGGAGTCCTACGACAACCCCTGGGATTACTCGATGATCTACCTCTACCTGGGCAAATCCCCCCCAGGTTACTTCTTCTCGGCGGCCGTCGAGGGAGTTCCCCTCCACGATGCCCCCCACGGTCAACCGTTGGGTGAGGGACCTGAATTCCGCATCAGCTTCACCCAGGGGGCCTCGATCATCGAACGGGAGGGCAACTGGGCCAAGGTCAGCTACAGGAACTGGGACAGTGATACTACCCTGGAGGGGTGGGTTGACCTGGTTCCCGTCAATTCCCAGGGACACGTCGTGCCGGGCCTGCTCCCCCTGCCCGCCACCTACTACGAGCCTGTG
>DAOVLG010000147.1 GCA_030631385.1 Candidatus Coatesiibacteriota bacterium
CGGGGCAGGGGCGGGCTATAGCGGTCTCCCTCTCCCTGTGGGAGAGGGATTGAGGGTGAGGGCTTCCTTAATAAATCGGGAGAATCGGTCGACCCTACCCTGCGAGACACCATTGTAGGGGCCGACCTTTATGTCGGTCCGTTTATTCACCCCCTCGCTCGCCAACGGAACCCCCCGTATCATAAAATCTCACCGTTCTATTACTTCAGCGGAACGGCCCATGCCCGAGACCCTTACATTGCTCCGGCGGGACGATCCACGCGCCGGTTTCTGGTGGTCCCTCGCCGGCGTGTCCGTACCCGCCGCCGTGTTCTTCATCATCCCCGCCCTGACCGCCGAGCTCGGGGTGCTGGGGATGGGCGCCCTTTGGTTCCCCACGGCGGTGGGATTCTACCTCCTGTTGGCCCTCGTCCTCGGCCGCTTCAAGAAGCTTATCGTCCCCCGGGGCTCGAGGCTGCAGGTGGTCCTCTTGGGTACGGTGCAGGCGGTCGGCACCGCCCTCTTCTTCACCGCCCTGACCGTGGCCGAGCCCAGCCTGGTCGCCTTCGTGGGTAACGCCACGCCGTTTTTCACCGTGGTGGGCAGTTGGATAATCTTTAAGGAACGGTTCCGGGGAAAACAGCTCATCGGGGGTGTGCTCGTCGTCGCCGGGGCCTTGGTGATCACCCGCTACGACGAGAGCGGCTCCGTGACCGGTATTCTCTTGATGGCCGCGGGCTGTCTCCTCTTCGCCGTACACACCCTGTTGGGGAGGCATCTGACCCGGCGGGTGGATCCGCTGGCGCTGGGCTTTTGGCGGACGTCCTTCATGGCGGTGGGTTTCGTCGCGGCCGCGTTGGTGAGTGGGAACCTCCGCCTGCCAAGCACGGGGCACCAGTGGCTGTTGATCCTCATCGGCGGTCTGATCGGCCCCGTGGGGAGCATCTTCACCTACTACCTGGCGCTGTCGAACTGGGGCGCGGGGAAGGTGGACCTGGTCCGCTCCAGCCTCTCCCTCTGGGTGCTGGTCTGGTCGGTTGCCCTCTACGGTCGCCTGCCCACGCCGATCCAGCTCCTGGGCGGGGCGCTGACCGTCGTGGGGGTGATCCTGCTGATCGCCCGTCGGCAGCCGGCGGCGGAATCTGGAGAAAAACCATGAGATTGACGTGTGCGATGTTCCTCCCGGTCCTCTTCGCCGTCGTGTACGCGGATTACGCGGCCCGGCCCGGCCCCTTCACCGACGGGGAGTTGACCGAGCAGGCGGGTTTGATCGCGGACGACGCGGAGGTGATCCGGGGGTACTTCGATGAACTGTCGGACCTGCCCGACCCCCAGGAGACGGCGTGGATGTCCTGGATCAATTCGCGGTGAGGGGGACGGGCTGATGGACGAACACCTGGAGGCCAACCGCCGGCACTGGGACGAGCTGGTCCCGATCCACGTCAGATCGAAGCTCTACAAACTCGAGGGCTTTAAGGCGGGGCGTTGTACGCTGGACGACATCGAGCGGGAAGGACTGGGCGAGGTGTCCGGGAAATCCCTTTTGCACCTCCAATGCCACTTCGGCCTGGATACCATGTCTTGGGCGCGGCTGGGGGCGAAGGTAACCGGCGCGGACTTCTCCGAGGAGGCCATAGCCCTGGCGCGGTCCCTGGCCGAGGAGCTGGACATCGCCGCCGACTTCGTCTGCTCCGACCTCTACGACCTCCCGAAGAACCTCGACGGAGTCTTCGACATCGTCTTCACCTCCCACGGCGTGCTTACCTGGCTGCCCGATCTGGGGCGCTGGGCGGAGGTGATAGCGCATTTTCTAAAACCAGGCGGCGTCTTCTACATCGTCGAGAGCCATCCGACCGCCCATATCTTCGACGACGAGCTCGAAACTCCCGAGCTCAAGGTCCGCTACCCCTACTTCCACCAAGAGCCGATGCGCTTCGAGGACGAAGGCTCCTACGCCGATCCATCAGCGGATGTCCAACACAAGACCACCTATGAATGGATGCACCCCCTGAGCGAGATGATCAACTCACTGATTGCCGCGGGCCTGCGAATCGAGTCCTTCAATGAGTATCCTTTCTGCGCTTGGAAGATGCTGCCGTTCATGGTGCAGGACGACGACGGCTGCTGGCGGTTTCCGGATGGGAACCAGAGCGTTCCGCTCATGTTTTCGCTACGGGCGGTTAAGGAAACGATGCCTCTAATGGCCGAAACTTCTTGAAAAACAACGTTGTGGCACATTACATAACCATGTCCGTTACATTTTAATAATGTGTAGGCGTGGGTTTCCACACCTGCTCTTAGCCCAAATATAACATTGTACGGTATCGCTCGCGGGGATGATTGTCGGACAAAGATAACCCCTCACCGCGGAACCGGGATGCAACGCCCCGCGTTGCCGTTTCAGATTGACACGTCTAGGGTTGCGGGGGTAGAATTCCCTATCGGTAGAAGAATGTCTCCGGCTGAGGTGAATAGAAAATACACCCGGCTCCAAGACGGAACCCGTCTGCCCGCGGTGACCGCCGACGGGATGCATGAGGTGGACCGGCTGATGGTCGAGGTGTACGGCGTCGGCCGGGATGCGATAGTAAAACTGACGTCGTAGTTATTTGGAGTTTTGTGGCCTTTTCGGACTTATTTCGGATCAAGCGGGAGATCATCGAGGTCGGGCGGCGGATGTACGCCCGGGGGATGGTGGCCGCCAACGACGGCAACATATCGGTTCGCCTCGGCGGGGGGCTCTTCGCCGTAACCGCCGCCGGGGTGAGCAAGGGCTTCATGACGCCCGACGACATCGTGGTCGTCAACGAGGAGGGCCGCAGGGTCGAGGGCGGCGGGAAACCCACCAGCGAGGCCAAGCTGCACCTCTTCGCCTACTCCCGTCGTCCCGACGTGGGGGCAATCTGCCACGCCCATCCCCCCTACGCCACCGCCTTCGCCGTCAGCGGCCGCGAGCTGCCGCCCAACATCCTCCCCGAGATCATCCTCACCGTGGGCGGGGAGATTCCCCTCGCCCCCTATGCCACGCCGTCAACCGAGGAGCTGGCCCGCTCTATCGAGGAGCACCTGGGCGAGGCCGGCGCATTCCTCTTGGCCAACCACGGCGCCCTGACGCTGGGCGGCGACCTCACCCAGGCCTACTACAGACTCGAAACCCTGGAGCACTACGCGAAAATCGCCTGGCTGGCGCTGTCGCTGGGCGAGGTTAAGCCTTTACCCGAGGGTGAGCTGGATCGGTTGTGGTGCATCTCGAAGGGGATGGACCCGAGCTGCCGCGAACCGGATGAAAACGGTGAAGCCGCACCGCCGGGTACGGGTTAAACCGGTTGATACCCTGGGGAGGTTAACGATGGGAGTGTGCAGGATTGCCCTTATCTTGTTTTGGGATCACAACCCTTATCTGGCCCAAAAAGAGGCAACTGTCCACGGTCGTCCCGACGTTGAAGCAAGGGGTTAAAACCACTTGTCTTATTGAATAGCAGGAGCGACCAACGGGAGCGGTCGAACGCGGATATAAATTTGGGAACACCATATAGTGCCCTCGTGAAGCCGTGTCCAGCTTCAAGCTGGCGGGCCGTCCTAAAGGTCGGCTCCTACCTGTTTTCAATGGTGAAATAAAGCATCGTTCGCGGGAAATAATTATCAAATTAAGACACTAGTAAAAGTCGCAATTTCCCGTAGGGGCGACCCTCTGCGGTCGCCCGCGGGCGGGGGCGGAGCCCCGCCCCTACGAACCTAATTCAACCGTGTTCGTCGTCCGAGGCGCCACTTTCTTTAAGCGTTAAGGTGAACGCAAATTTGTTCTATCTTCCATATTTATAAGGAATATAAACCTTCTTATAGGTCCGTTTACCAACGGTGATCCCCTCTATTTTCTCGTGTGAGCGACCAGCGTGAGCGTTTGCCCGGATTCCTCGGTCACCCTTTAACTTATCCACCGGAGGAGCATGATTTCCATACCCACCTTGGAGGAGCTGGTCCGGCGCGACTACGAGAGCCTGCTGGAGGATGAGCGGCTGGACACCGAGCTCGGGGTGGCCGAGCTGATCCTGGCCCAGTCCATCGAGGGGCACGCCCACACCGGCGCCGGGGCTTTTCACAAGCGCCGCTACCCCGATATCACCACCCACCGCGTCGTCGAGCTCCTGGGCTGGGACGTGACCGAGTGCCGTGCGGCGCGCCAGGCCCTGATTGACGAGATCAAGGGGTGGGTGGAGGCCTTCATCGAAGGGGAGCCGCGCAGGAGGCTGGTGGACTCGGCCGGACACCCGCTCCTGCGGGTGCCCTGGCTGCCCCGGATCGAGGTGGAACCGGTGGAGGTGCTGCGGGGGATCTACATCGGCGGGATGCGCGATGACGAGGCGGTGCGGGCCCGCGCCGAGGAGGCATACGGTGTCGTCATCGGCGGCGGCCGGTGCGTCGTGGTGGACACCCGGGTGATGGGAGAGCTGGGCGAGGACCCCGATAGGCTGGCCCACGAGGCCCACGACTCCGAGAGTATCCGGGAGTACCGCGAGGCGGGGATGATCGTTGATCCAGAGGGTGTCGCCATCCAGGATGTGGACGACGGCCCCTACGAGCACTACTACATCCGCTACCGCATCGGACCGGGCCACTCCGACGACGCCTCGATCATCGGCGCCGGTCTTCTGTACGGGCTCGATACGGCTCTCGGCGCCTGGCTGGCCGACGCCGTGGACACCCTGGAGAAGTTCTCGCTGCACTTCCGGGACCAGGACGACGAGCTGGCGGCCTTGATCGGCGAGAGGGTGCCCGAGGTCAAGGTGCCCGAAGCGGAGCTGCTGCTCTACGTCGTGCTCTGCGCCATCGCCCTGGGGAAGGAGGAGAAGGTGCCCGATTCGAGCACCCGTCACCTCCTCTCCATCTACCCCAAGACCGACCGGAGCCTCCTCCGCGCCCACGTTGATTTTCTCGAAGGGCTGCGCGGTCCGTCCCAGCCGATGAGCCACGGCCAGACCACCACCCACGACTTCTTCGCCTACCTGGTCCGCCGCCTGTCGGAGCTCCAGCGAAAGCCGGCCCGACTTCCCCAGCGAGAGGCGTCGAGCCTCATGTCCGCAGGCTTCGCCGTGGTGGGTCCCGACACGGGCGTTGAGGAGATGGTGAGGCTGTTCGCCGATCCCGAGGTGGAGCATTTGATCGTCTGCGGCGCGGACGGCGCCCCCAAGGGGATCATCAGGGCGGCGGACGTGCTGCGGCTCATCGGCGGTTCGCACCCCACCCCTTGAGTTACCCTCTCTCGAAGTGAAGAGGCGGGCCTGACGGCCCGTTTTTTTACCCGATTGCTGTTGACCGCTGTAAGTACCAAGGACTATTATGTTGGTATGAGTTTTTAATAACCTGCTCTAAAAGGAGGGGAGATGCTACGTAATATAGTTGTAGCGGCGTTTCTTTTACTTGCCGCAGCCGCATTTGCCTACGAGACGGCGGATCAGACCGACTGGTCCGGCGGCGACGGCGTAGAAGGCCCGGTTACCGATTGGGAAGACACATTCGATACAGCTACGGACATCAACTGGTCGGGTTTACCGGGGGAGCTGGCACTATCCAGTGAGGCGCTGGACACACCGATCGAGCACACCGTTGACGGCATTTTCTACGGCGCTGTGTCCGTTTACGCTGCCGATGTGGACGGCGACAACGATCTGGATGTCCTAGGCGCAGCCCGCGATGCCAACGACATCACCTGGTGGGAAAACCTTGACGGCTCGGGGAC
>DAOVLG010000460.1 GCA_030631385.1 Candidatus Coatesiibacteriota bacterium
GAGAGTGGCGCGAGCTATCCAAGAGCGAGATCGGGCGGCTGCGAAAAGAGGTGCGGGGGGCGGTACGGAGCCTCAGGCGGGAGGGGAGATGAGCCGGGTCGAGGGGCTGAACTTCCCTCTCCCAGTGGGAGAGGGCTGGGGTGAGGGCTTCATTTTGTCCCCTCTCCCTCTCGGGGAGGAGCATTCGCTCACGGGTTGGGGTGAGGGTCGAGGTGTATTACGGAAACGGCGGCCCGCTCCAGGGGCCGTCCTACGTCATCGCAACTCGGGGTGAGGGGCAGAGCGGCGGGGATATAATCTCCGCCCTACATTTAGCCAATCCCTAAACCCCGTTCCCGGTTGACAGCTCCGGGCGGGGCGGGTAAAATCGCCGCTCCCGTGAACCCGTAAACAACCATGCCCCTCTGCGCGTACCAAGGCAAACGCCCGCAGCTCGACCCCTCGGTCTTCGTCGCCCCGTCGGCCGACGTGATCGGCGAGGTGAGGGCGGCCAAAGACGCGAGCATCTGGTACGGCTGCCTGTTGCGCGCCGACATCGCAAAAATCGAGATCGGCGAACGGACCAATATCCAGGACCTCACCGTCATCCACGTGGATCACGGCCAGCCCACCGTCATCGGCTCCGACGTGACCATCGGCCACCGGGCGCTCATCCACGCCTGCACCATCGGTTCGGGCTGCCTGATCGGCATGGGGGCGATCATCTTGAACGGCGCCGAGATCGGCGAGGGGACGCTCATCGGTGCCGGAACGCTCATCCCGCCCCGGAAAAAGATACCGCCGGGCTCCATGGTCCTGGGCGTGCCGGGCAAGGTGGTGCGCAGGCTCACCCCGGCCGAGATCGAGGGTCAGAAGAAGCACGCCGCCGGGTACGTTGAGCTGGCGAGGAGCTTCATCGCCGAAGGGCTTAGGGACTAACCCCGGCCCCGGGCGGGCCGAATAAATATCATGGAAAAACCGAGTTCGAGAGATACCCGTACCGAGGAGCTCCGCGAGCTCTACACCGAGGCGGACTTACGGGACGCCAAGAAGCGCAAGCTCTTGTCCTACGGCATCACCGCCGTGATCGCGGTCCTCATAGTCATCGCCTACTTCGTGATAACCGCCGAACCGGAGCAATCCCCCACGGCGCTGCGCTTGGCCCAGGGCATCGGGAGCTTCGGTCTGGCCTTCGAGGGCCACCGGGAGTACCCCGCCGAGGAGGGGGCGGCTCCGATTTGGGTCGAGCCCACCCCCGAGGAAACGCACCAGCGGCTCTCCGAGGCGCTCACCATCTTCAACGAGGTGGCCCTGAACCCCGGGAGCGAGTTCGACCGGGACACCGCCGTCCTCTACGTGGGCATGTGCGCCCTCCATCTGGGGAATCTGGACCAGGCCGAGGAGAAGCTCACCCAGGCCGCCGAGAGCCCCTTCGAGCCCATCCGGCAGCAGGCGCGCCACACCCTCGGTTCGGTTCTCTTGGAACGGGGGCAGCTCGAGGAGGCGCTTGAGTATTACCGGGACCTGGCCGACGAGGAGGACAACTACCTGGCGACCACGGCGAGGCTGGAGACCTCCCGCATCCTGGCCTGGCTCGGGCGCCCCGAGGAGTCGCGGGCGGTTCTGGAGGAGATCGTCGCAAGCGGCGGCGAGGAGGATATGAGCGTCCTGACCACCCAGCGGATGCTGGACCAGGGTATGTACCTGACAACCCTCGTTGACCTGATCCCGTTAACGGGTGAGGTAGAGCCGGTGGAGATTCCCGCTGAGGACGTTACACCGACCGAGGGTGTGACCGAGTGAGAACCGGATAGATCTGAGCAACCGGGCGGCGGCGGGTTCTGACGCCGCCGTTTTTTCGTGATCGTCACACGTTTATGAACC
>DAOVLG010000491.1 GCA_030631385.1 Candidatus Coatesiibacteriota bacterium
AACCACCGTCGCCAGCCTCTCTTCAGCATTTCTGGCGATCAACGTCTTCAGCTACCTGATCCTGGAGCGCAGACGGGAGAAGAAGCAACGCAAGCCGCTGCCGGTTCTCTTTCAGCAGGTCATCCGCGGTCTGCTTTACCTCATTGCAATCATCGCCGTGATGGGCGCGACGACAAAGCTGGACCTCTCGGCGGTGTTGGCCTCTTCGGCCATGCTGTCCCTCGTTCTGGGTTTGGCCCTGCAGGACACCCTGGGCAACGTATTCGCCGGGATGAGCATCCACGCCAGCAAGCCCTTCGAGATCGGCGATTGGATTGCGATCAAGGAGTTCGAGGGCCAGGTCATCCAGATGAACTGGCGTGAGGTCCGTATCCGCACCTTCGAGGGGGATTTCATCATCCTGCCCAACAGTGTCATCGCCTCCTCGGACATTTACAACTACTCACGTCCGACTACACGTCACATCGTGGATTTGAAGGTAGGCACCAGCTACCAGGACCCGCCCGAGAAGGTCAGGCGGATCGTGCTGGAGGTTATCGAGGAAATCGAGGGCATCGAACCGGCTGAGGAACACCTCTTCGTCACCGAGTACAGTGATTTTTCGATCATCTACACGATCCGCTTCTACTTAACCGATTACTCGAAGGTGCGGGTGGTGAAGGCCGAGGTGATGAACCGGCTCTGGTACGCCTTCAGGCGCTCTGGAATAACCATCCCCTTCCCCATCCGTGACATCTACCTCCGTCGGGTAGACCGGAAGGCTTTGGAGGAAAGGGCGGATGAGGAACTCGCCGAGCGGCTTGAGATGCTTCGCGGTATAGATATTTTTATCCCCCTTGCATCTGATGTGCTCGGGGAGCTCGCCGGCAAGTTCAAAACCCAGTTGTACGCCACCTCGGAAGTCGTCGTGGAGCAGGGGGACGAGGGCGACAGCTTCTACGTCATCGGCAGAGGGAGATTCACCGTATACGTGAAGAAGGGAACGGTGGGACCGCGTTTCGGGATCAAGGTAGCCGAGCTCGGCGCGGGGAACTTCTTCGGTGAGATGAGTCTTTTGACCGGTGAGGTGAGAACCGCCACCGTCATCGCCTCCGAGGAGAGCGAAATCTACGCCCTGGGGAAGGAGGATTTCAAGGAGATTCTTCAGAGCCACCCCGAGGTGAGCGCCCAGCTGGCAGCGGCGGCCAGCGAAAGGGTCGCCCAGAATCTGACCCTTTTATCAAAGTATCTGAGCAAGGAAGAGCAGAAGACGATGGGCCAGGTGGAGAAGACCGATCGCATCCGTAAGGCGATTCTCAGCCAGATGCGGGAGTTCTTCGGTTTTTAATAGGTTTTTTTTAGCATCAACGTTAGTAAATGGACCGATAAGAAGGTGCAAGTTCCTTATAAATATGGCAGATAGGAAGAAAGTGTGTGTTCACTTTTCCGCCTAAAGAAACTGGCACTAAGGACAACGAACACGGTTAAATTAGAGTCGTAGGGCGGGGTTTCCCAACCCCGCCGCCAGCGCAGGGCGCTGGACCCCAGCTCCGCGATGAGAGCCGTAAGCTAATTTAGAATTTTCTGCCGCGAG
>DAOVLG010000345.1 GCA_030631385.1 Candidatus Coatesiibacteriota bacterium
ATTCGGGTGGATTGTCGATGGTTACGTCGTGTATCGTGGCGCTGGTGAGGAGGATGCCGTCCAGGCCACCGATAGAGAAGTCGGCATCGTATTTTTGACAGAGGGAATCCTCAACGATCTGGACGATCCAGGCCTTGGCGAAGGGAGTTTGCAGTATGATGAGGATCAATATCAGCAGACCGAGGATGGAGCCGACGATCCAGAGGATGACCTTGAGGATGATGCGCAGCCAGCGGGGCGTCCGCTTTACCCGGGCACGCAACCATCCGGTCGCCCGATCCTTTGCGTTCTTCAAGGTCATGTGGCTTCAGCTTGGGTTCAACGGTGCGGTCAAGGGTATCATGACGCCCGCCGGGTGGCAATCCGGAGGGTTGACTGGCCTCACGGCCGCCGGTATAATCCGTCGGTGTTGGAGGTAAACCGCAACCGTCGTCACCGTGAGGAAAGATGGACCTCACGATTCTTCTCAACGCCGTAATCTGCCTGGGCGCCCTCGGGATGCTGTTCGGCTTCGCCCTGGCCATGGTGGCCAAGAGGTTCGGCGTCGAGGTTGACCCCAAGGTGGCCGAGATACTCGATGCGCTCCCCGGCGCCAACTGCGGGGCCTGCGGTTACCCCGGCTGCTCCGGTTTTGCTACGGCGGTGGCCACCGGCAAGACGCCGGTGACCGGTTGCACCCCCGGCGGTGACGCCGTGATCGAGATCGTCTCCAAGATCATGGGTGTCGAGGCCACGGGTGGAGCTAGGATGATGGCCGTCGTCCGCTGCCAGGGCTCTTTTGACCGCGCCAGGGACGCCTTTACATACTACGGCATTCCCCGGTGTTCGGTTGCCGACAACCTGGACTCGGGGCACAAGGCCTGCACCTACGGCTGTCTGGGCTTCGCCGACTGCGTGGAGGCCTGCCCCTTCGACGCCCTCTTCATGAGCTCGGGCGGATTGCCGGTGGTCATCGAGGAGAAGTGTACCGCCTGCGGCGCCTGCGTCCGCGCCTGCCCCCGGGGGATCATCGAGCTCATCCCCGCCGACGAGCCTATCTACCTCGGTTGCGTCAGCCGCGCGCGGGGCAAAATAGTCAAGGACGCCTGCAAGGTGGGCTGCATCGGCTGCTCTATCTGCGCCAAGGAGAAAGGCAACCCCAAGGGCGGGATCGAGATGGACGGGACCCTGCCGGTGCTGGACTACGACCATGAGGGCCGCGACTTCTCCGATCCGCTCCGCGCCTGCCCCCAGTCCTGCTTCGTCCGGCGGCTGCTGTCGCGAGAGGAAATTTCCAAGGCCTCCTAAACCGGTAAATAAGAAGGGATCACCATCGGTAAACGGACCGATAAGAAGGTGTATGTTCCTTATAAAGCGGATAGGACAAAGCGTGTGTTCACTTTAACGCTCAAAGAAACAGGCGCCTCGGATAACGAACACGGTTAGATTAGAGGTATGATTCGCAGGTTTTTCGTAGGGCGGGGTTTCCTAACCCCGCCGTAGCTTCGCGATTATTATGCCATTTTCGGCGGGGATTCAATCCCCGCCCTACCTCTTTCTCAGTAGGGTTCAGTTGGTCCAGATAAGAGTTGTGATCCCAATAAGCATATAGGGGGAGCCCCGCGGCTTCCGTGTAGCGCGGGGCCTCTGCGCCCCGCCCGGTCGCCCGTGGAAGGGCGACGCTACATTGCCCCGCCGAAAAGACAAGGGGTTTCAACCCCTTGTTCGGTTTTCTTTGTATGAGCGTCGGGGCGGGCCTTTGTGCGCGCCCGCATGACCTGCCGTATCTATTAAAAATGCAACACAAAAACCTGTTCACGTTAGGTGATTATCCGCTTCTATTGCAGCGGTCCCTCGGTTTTCCACTCAGTCGCCCTCCCCCATTTGCTCCAGGGCCTTGGCGGCGGCCCGCGCTTCGGCCAGGCGTCTCGAACCGGCTTCCCCCTCACCGCTCACCTTGCCGTTAACGATCACCCTCACCCGGTAACACCGTTCGTGGTCGAGCCCGCTGACCTCCACCTCGTAGCTTGGGGGCTCCAGGTTCCGCCGGTGGCAGAGCTCCTGGAGCTTCCCCTTCGGGTTGTCCGCTGTAAAAGTTTCGTCATCGGTTGCACCTAAAAGGACCCACCGGATGAAGCCGGCCACCGCTGTGTAGCCCAGTTCCAGGAAGATCGCGCCGATCAGCGCCTCGAAGAGGTCTTCGAGGAGGCCGTCCCTTTCGGCTCCCCCCGTCAGCTCCTCTCCCCGGCCCAGACGGACGAACTCCCCGAGCCCCAGCTCCCGCCCCAGCCGGGCGAGGTTTTCGCCCCGGACCAGCGCGGCCCGTTGTTGCGTAAGATCGCCCTCGTCACCCGCGGGAAGGCTTTCATACAGCTCCCGGGCCACCACGAGGTCTATCACCGCGTCACCGACGAACTCCAGGCGCTGGTAATCGCGCGTGTATTCCGGGTGCTCGTTGCGCCAGGAGGGCTGCGTGAAGGCCTCCATGAGGAGGTCGGTCCGCCGGAGATCGAGACCGGACAGCTCGCGCACCCGCCGTCGGAGTTCGTTGAACTCAGGGTCCATCTTCCCCCTCAAAGAGGTCGGCCTTATCCCACAGGTCGAGGGCGCGCCGGCATAACTCCCTTCCCGGTATATCCCCCGCCCCCGGTCTGGCCACGAGGGCCAGGTGAACGGGCGTGCGGAACCGGTGCTGGTTGAGACGGAAGAGCTCGCGCAGGCGGCGGCGGA
>DAOVLG010000233.1 GCA_030631385.1 Candidatus Coatesiibacteriota bacterium
CAGGCTTACATGAAGGCTACTTCAAATGAGAAAAAGCGGCTACATTACTGCCATTGCGGGTGGGTGAATGCGAGCCGGGAGCCGGTTCCGCTTCTTTTCTGTTCTTGTGGGATCGGATACCACAGGCAGTTACTCGAAGGTATCTTCGAACGTCCCATGAATGTTGAAATCGTCCAGACGGTGATGGATGACACGGATTTTTGTCAGTTCTCGTGTGAAGTACCTCTGAGTTGTGTTGATTAGCCGACGGCGGTGGGGGGCGCTCCTGAGATTTAAGGTTAAGCGCGGGGCTTCTACGCCCCGCCGCGGCGGCCCGTGGAAGGGCCGCCCTACATCTGCCTATATCCGTAAGGCGGGGGTAGTTAAGCCGACTGGATGAGGATGCCTGCCGCCTGAGCCTCTTCCTCCAGACCGAAGGATCAGTTTTCGAGGCCTTTAAAAGTTTAACCGAGGCCGGGGTGGAGCTTCTCGACGATGCACCCGAAGAGGTGGGCGAAAACACCTACACCTTCCGCTTCCGTGATCCAGACGGGAACATCCTGGAGGCCACCGGCGGGGGTTGCGAAAAGGGCGGGTGATTCCCCGCCCGATTTATTAAATGTCCCGAGCCCCTGGTTATCCCGAGTCTAGTTGTGCGACTCCTCCGCTGTATGAGTGGCGCGGAACTCCTCTATCATTGACAGAATCTCGTCCCTCTTCGCGGTGAAGGTCGGGGATGTGGTGAAGTAATCCTCCTCCTCGAGGATCAAAGCCGCCTCTTCGATCACCTCGCGGATGGGCGCCGTTTCCTCCTCGCATTCACCGAAGTCCAGAACCGAGTAATCCGGCCTGAATGAAGGCGAGAGTGAGTTCAGGGTAAGTTCTAAGAACCAGGCCACGAGCTCGACCTCTGTGAGCACCCAATAGGAGGACAGCTCTTCCCGCCTTTCGTAGTGCTCGTCCTCCAGAATCACCGGACCCACGTCGGGGGCGTAGACGGTCCGCATGATCCACTCCCCCTCCCGCCTTACCAGGCGCGCGTGTTGCTCAACCACGATGCAGTTGTCATATTCGTCGAATCCCGTCGCTGCGTGCGCCCCCTTCTCCCCGATGGTGTAAGAGGGGATTTGGTCGGTTTCCTCTTCGGTAAGCCCGTCCCACCTGTACCCCTTCTCGCGGGTCATGTCCAGGATCAACATGCCCCTTGCCGTGTGAATGCTGGAGGCGAGGACGTCGAGGTAGACCCTCCCGTTCTCCCGAACGTAGAAGCGCATCCCCGCATACCGGCACTCGTTCGTGGCGATGGCCCGGTAGCTGTCGTCTGAACGTTCGACGACGGTGTAGGAGTACGATTCCTTCCCGGCGTTGTAGCCCTTCGTCGAGTGGAACACCCAGCGGGCCCCCACCTCTAAGGGGTAATAATCGGGTCCGGCGTATGTTGGCGCAGCCGTTTCGACCGGTGATGCGTCCGGCTGCTCCTCAACCGTTTCGATCGCTTCCCCGCCGCACATCAGCGCCACCGCGGCCAGTGGGATTACAAAGACCATTACCTTCATATCAACCCCGTGGTGAGGTGGTCCTTCTCATTCATAAAATGAGGTTAGCACGACGGCCTTTAAAAGGCAATTTGATACTTCGTGTTCTGGAATGCACAAAGAGCCGGGGATATTACCTCCGCCGGCTCCTTTTGTATGTTGGGAGTCGCCAGACTCTATCCGCTGTCCCGTTCTACCGGGCTATCACCATCCGCCGCGTCAGGGTCTGGCTCCCCGACGTCAAGCGGTAGAGGTAAATCCCCGCTTCCAGGATGGCGGTGTCGAAGTTGACCTCGTGCCGACCGGTGGTGAGTTCGCCGGAGATCAGCGTGGTGATCCGACGCCCCGACAGGTCGTAGATCGCGAGCTCCACCGATCCGTCGTCGGGGAGGCCGAAGGCTATGGTGGTCAATCCGGTGGCCGGGTTGGGGTGACTCTGTTCGAGGATCAGCCGGTTCAGCTCCGAGCTACCACCCGCTACGGCGATGACGGGACCGTAGTTGCCGATAGAGCCTTCATCGTCCACCACCCGGACCAGGTAGGCATAGCTCTTTCCGGCCTCCACCTCGGTATCCAGGTACCGGCTCAAGGTCGAGCCGGGGAGGGGTAGGTCGTTCAGCTTGACGTACAGCTCGGGGTGGTCGGCGTCGGAGGGTGTGGCGCGCAGAAGGTCGAAGGAGCGAACCTCACCGACGGTGGTCCAACTAACCAGGATACCCTCATCGTGGGTCTCGGCGTCAACGACCAGGGAGTCAACGCCCATGTCGCCGTCCGCGTACCAGACTGTAACCTCGTAGATGCAGGGTGAAACGTCGGGGTTGCTGCTGGTTAGTTCCACCCGGTATTGGAAGTAGCGGGTGCCGTCGCCGATCTGATCTCCGACATCGAACTGGCTGTAGAAGGGCCCGATCCAGCTTGCGCCCAGAAGCTCGGCCACGTCGCTCCCACCTCGTACATAGAAGGCGATGTCGGTGTCGGGCTCGGAGTACCCCGTCCAGGTGAAGCTGCGCCAGTCGGGGATCTCGAACTCGTTCTCCAGAATGGCCGAGTCCAGCGTGCCCAGGCTGCGGAAGCCCTCGGTGATCTCCCACCAGTCTATCGAGTCGGCGATGCGGGCGGTGGAGATGGCGATGGGCGCCTTGGTGTCGGTGATGTCGCCGGTGCGGACGCCGTGGGCGCCGTCGTAAAGCAAAGTCCAGGATCGCTGGGTGAAGTTGTAGTTCCCGTCGTTTTCCCACCAGTCCAGGCTGTCGCCCGACTCCGTGGCGCCGAGGATGTCAATGTCTCCGTCGTAGTCGGCGTCTATCGGGTAGGTCTCCCGGCAGCCGGAGTAGCTGTTCGTGATGTTTATGTCGGTGAAGTTACCGGCGCCGTCGTTTTCGAACCAGTCAATACGGCCGTTCCGGGAACTCGTCACCAGGTCGAGGTCGCGGTCCCAGTCCATGTCGAAGGCGACGCAGGTGTAAGCCTCGGTCATCTGGGTGTAGATAACGTGCTCAATGAAGGCCTGGGTCGGATCGGACCAATCCTCCACGTACTCCCACCAGACGACCTCGCCGTTACCGCGGCAGCAGAAGGCCACGTCTACCGCCCCGTCGCCGTTGAAGTCGCCGGTGGTGATGCCGATGTTTTCGCCGCCGTAGTGGCCCGAGGGGACGAGGTCGTAGATGTTGAAGGTCTCGTCCCCGTTGTTTTCGTACCAGCGCAGGGGCGACGACTGGTACGCCCCGGCGAAGAGGTCGAGATCGCCATCCTCATCGAAATCAACCGCCACGGGCAGGTCCACCTGGGGGAAGTCGGGGTCTATGACGTGCTCGGTGAAGTTGCCGTCGCCGTCGTTCTCCAGCCAGGAGAGGTGGGCCGGGCCGGGGTTGTCTATGCCGATGATGATGTCCCCGTAGCCGTCATCGTTGAGGTCCACGATGTTGAAGGCGGCCCACTGGTTGGGAAGGATGGAGCGTGGGGTGGAATCGAAGACGCCGTCACCAAGGTTTTTGAACCAGACGAACGTCTGCTCATCGGAGGAGGAGACCACCACGTCGGGGTAGCTGTCAATGTCTATGTAGCCGGCCTTGACGTAGTAGGCTCCGTTAACGGTGCCGATGTTGTTCTGAACGGGTGAGGAGTTCGGCGAGAAGGCGAGCCAGAGCTGCTCGAAGTAGTAGAAGTTGACGCTGTTACTGGTGTAGAAGGTGTCGCTCCACACGGAGTCCGGTTCGGTGTCGCCCGGTCCGCCGGTCCAGTCGTTCTGCTGGCGTCGGTTCCCGAAGGTGGCCAGAGCGAAGACCAGCACCATGATGGTAGCCGCTATTCGTCGCATGGCTCCTCCCAGAGGTGAAGGCATAGAGCTAACTCAGCTTACTCGAAATGTATAAAAACCTCAAGGCGCGTTGAATTATCCACTAAGGTAGACAATACTCCTGTCATTAATATAGTACATTTTTCTCCGCGCAGCAATAGGAGGTTTGTGGCTTTCTGTTCGTATAATTCTGACGCCGTGGTTAAGACAAGGGGTTTAAACCCCTTGTTTAGACTTTTTGTTTTCCCTTGCCTTTTCCTTGTGTCTGTTTTAAAATGCGCGCCTCGGTGGAGGACATCAGAAACAGAGGTTCGTTCTCCCATCACACTTTGTGAAATGCGGCGATTACGGCGTTTGGAACACCGGGACATGCGGGAAACCGTCCCCGATTTTAGCATCGGGGATAC
>DAOVLG010000508.1 GCA_030631385.1 Candidatus Coatesiibacteriota bacterium
TCCACGATCGCCTCGTGTTCCGCCATCGCCTGGGCGAGCTGCTCGGTCCTCTCCGTTCCGAGGAGAATGGATATCCGGTGGGATACCTCCAGGTTTTCGGAAAGGGCCTCGCCCAATTCACGATCGCGCCAGGGGATATCCGCCGCCGCCAGGGTGCGTTCCCCGACGACGGAGTGGTATATCTCCAGCAATCCGAGGCATCTGTCGTAATCCCCGGCTTCGTAGTAAAGGTTGATACCGTCGGTGAAGAGCTCCCCGGGCCCGACGAAGATGCCCCGATGGGCGGCGACGAGCGGCGATTCGGGTTTGGCGTACCGTACGATCTCCAGGGCCAGGTTGAACTCGTTCATCGCCGTTTGCCGGCTACCGCCGATGTCCTGGGCGGCGGCGAGACGACTCCGCTGATGATGAACCCGCCAGAGGAGATCGGGTCGTCCGGTGGAGACCGCCCCACCGTAGGCTCGGGCCAGGTAGTCGGTCGCCTTGACCGGATCGTCGGTGAGGATAAGACGTGCCACGTCGTAATAGCCCATGATCGTGCGCGGATTCGCCGGATCGGCGTCCATCAGGTAGCGCTCGTGGCAGGCGACGGCCTCGGCGATCTCCCCGTCGAGCTCGGCGACGGCGGCCAGGTGGCGCAGGTCGTTGTAAATACCCTGATGGTAACCTATCCGCTCGTCCAGCTTCAGCGCCTCCTCGAAGTGCACCCGGGCGATGCCCAGGCGACCGCTGAGGCGGTATATCAGTCCCAGGTTGGAGTGGGCGGCGGCGGTCTCCTGCGCGTTACCGGTGGCTTCAGATCTTTCCAGGGCGGCCATCGCCGCGGTGAGGGCCTCGGAGGGTTGGCGCATCCCCAGGAGGGATAACGCCTCTGAGCCCAGGAATCGGGCGACGAGACCGGGCGGCCCGTCTTCGGCCAATTCGGCGAGCACCGCCCGGCATATCTCCACCGATTCCCGGTAGGACCGACCCTTCCAGTGAGCCTTGGCCAGACCGAAGAGGTTGTCCAGACGCGCCGTGGGTGCGCCGGGTTCGTTGGGGAACCTCTCCGCTTTGGATAGACCCTCCCGGTGATGCGTGCGGGCGGCGGAGAGATCACCGGTTTCGGTGGCGATGAATCCCAGGAGCGCCAGGGCCCTGGCCTCGCCAACCGGGTCGCCCAGGTTAACGAAGGCCCCGCGGCTGAGTTGGGCGTAGCCAAGCGCCTTCTCCTGATCCTCGAGGTTGGCCTGGTAGAGATTTCCCAGCTCCAGCATGATCAGGGCCAGCGAATCCTCCCGTTCGTCCCCGACGGCCAGGTCGGCTGCCAGGTTGTACTCCTCCGCGGCCTCCCCGTAGCGGTACATGCGCACCAGGAGCCGGGCGCGCTCGAGGTGGCCGAGCAGGTGAGGGTCGGTAAGGGCGGAGACCTCGGGACCGCCCAGCTCCGCCAGGGAGTTCAGATAGCCCCCGTTGTTCGCCAGCGCGCCCTCCAGGTCTCCCA
>DAOVLG010000374.1 GCA_030631385.1 Candidatus Coatesiibacteriota bacterium
CGAGAATATCTCGTAGTAGATGATCTGGGGCGCGGAGCCGGTGGCCAGGGAGACGTAATTGACCGCGATGAAGAGGGCGGCGAAGACCACCACGATCACCAGGGCCGCCAGGCCCAACCGCCAGGGTCGCTCGCCTCTACCGGTAATGAAGTCCCAAATCCCGTAGAGGAGGCCATGCTTTTGCGCCGGGTTCGGCCTCTTTTTTACACCGACCCCGGGAAGGAGCCGCCGGATGACGACGGTGATGAAAGAGATCATGATGAGCCAGCCGATCACCGCCTCGAGAGAGACCAGGAGCCAGCCCACCAAATCGCCGGCGTAGGCGAAGCCGTTGCCGATAAAGGCCGCGAGCGATACCCCGAAGTAGCCCAGTAGGTCGTAGACGTTGGTGTTGGTGATGGCCGGCAGGGTGTTCAGGCGGACGGCGATGAGGTTGACGGCGATGAAGAGTACGCCGAAGAGATAAACGGTGATGAGGGCGCCGGTTACGAGGCGGAGGGGCTTCTCCCCGTAGCCGGCGAGGACGCGCCAGAGCCAGAGGGTGAAGGTCCGCAGGGAGGGCGTGAACCCGCCGGTTCTCGCCCGGCGGCGCGCCAGCTCGTGCTCGATCTCCCAGCCAAGGTAGCGAACACGGCCGGCGGAGCCCCGCGCCGAGGATTTTTCCAATCTATCCGCGATGTTCAGGAGCTTCCGATGGAGATTCCGCAGCTCCGAGTCGGACCGGTCTCCCCCGATGTAATCCCGCCGGAGCGAGTCCAGGGCCTGCTTCAACAGGGCGGGATCGCTGAGCCCGGACGGGTGCAGCGCGTCCAGGGCGGCGCGATTGGCCTCGTCGCCATCGCCGCTCTCCGCCAGCAGTTCGACGGCGTGGAGGTAACTCGTGGAGGCGCTCAGGGGGTTTACACCCTCGAGCTCCGCCGCTCTCTCCAGGAGGCGGGTCGGGTCCTCCGGCCGGTTCTTAGGTTCATCCATCAGTGTATGGAATGGGTGCAGAAGTTTTGGCAAGTATAACAGTTGAGCCCCACGGGTGAAAACCGCGCATAGAAAAAGGGGAACCCGCTTGGGTTCCCCGATACGCTTGCCGTTCCTGTTTGCTAATACTCGGCCTTGATGGCGTCCCGGGTGGGGTGTGTTGAGGACAACGGTCCCGCCGTCGTCAATGTAATCGGCGAGGACATTGCCGAGGCCGGTCGGGTCTTGGAATGTGTAGTTGTTGAATACGTAGACGCACCCGAACTCCAAGAGGTGAGACAATGTCGGTGTGCTGGAACGCCAGCTTTCTATGGTGAAGCTGTCGTAGAAGGGATCGCCGCCGAAGGGGTACGTATGTGCAAGAAAAAACTAGGCGTGCCTGTCACGTCCACGGTGATCACCCGTGAACAGCCGAAAAACCAGCAAAAAAGGGGAACCCGTGTGGGTTCCCCAATACGCACGCCGTTCCAGCTCGTTAGATGCCGGCCTTGATGGCGCCCCAGGTGGTCTCTTCAACAGCAAACTCAGGATCGTAGGTGTAGAAGGTCCAGACCCAGTCGTCGCCCAACAGGTTACCCTTCATATCGGCGAGGTCGCCGTCAACGGTGCAGGTGATGGTGTCAGCCTCGTAGAATTCATCGGTGGGGGTGAAGGTGCAGACCACGTCGTTGATGTCTTCGTCGTCAATGTCCAGGTTGCCGTCAATGACGCGGTTCGGTGAGCCGATGCCGAGGGCGCGGCCACCGGTCAGGCTGGAGTCCTGGGCGATGAAATCAATGGTGGTAACGTCAACGCCGCTATCGTCGTCCTTGCAGTGGAAGACGATGGTGGAGTCGAGCGGGACTTGCACTTCGCCGTCATCGGGATCCATACCATCCACGTAGGGCGGAATTTCCTCGGGCGGGCCGGAGGTGCCTTCAATGGTGAAGTATATCTCGTAGGCCGTTCCCCACATGTACTGCGAGGAGTACCAGGGGCCGGAGCCGCCGCCGCCGTAGTCGAAGTACTCCATGTAGTCTTGGTCGTGGGCCTTGACCATCATGTACCAGAAGCCGCTGGAGAAACCGCAGGCCCACCAGTAGTGCCCGGCGTCTATGTCGTAGCCTACGTCCGTGGTCATTTCGGCCTCCCAGACGAGGTAGCCGAACGCGTACTGGCCGGTGGAGGTGAGCACGCACGAGGAGGGCGCGTTGTCTATTTCGCTGCCGGGGCCGGAGCCTTCCGTGTCGTTCCAGAAGCGGATGGGGAAGTCATCCGGCGCCGACTGTAGGTTGATGATGTACGTTCTGAGATACTCGATGGTCGAGTCTTGTTCAAAGACGAAGTCGTCGGCGGAGACCCAGCCGTTGGCCGGCGCGGTGGCGGTGCCGTTGAGAAACGCCGAGTCGAAGTCGCCGGTGCTGTAGAGCACATCCAGGAAGCCGTTGGGCTCGACCGGCAGGTATGAGGTGGCACCCCTGGGAACGACCTCTCCCAGGTCGGTGGTGACGGCGAAGGCCGCA
>DAOVLG010000394.1 GCA_030631385.1 Candidatus Coatesiibacteriota bacterium
ACCTGGAGCCGCCTGCGCGGTCTATTGGCTCGCCTACGCTACCTCTTCCGGGGACACCGGGTGACGATCGGGGGGCGTCTCCGCTTGTTGGGAATATTGAGGATCCGGGGACCCGTCAGGGTGGTAATCGAAGACGATGTGTATATAGACGGCACGGTGCCGGTCAGCCTGCCGACGTACTCCCCCGGAGCCGAGATCCGCATCGGCGCCCGCAGTTACCTGAACGGCACCCGGATGGGCTGTGCCAAGGGTATCACGATCGGGAAGAACTGCATCCTGGCCGATTGCCGGATAACCGGCACCCACTTTCACAGCATCTACCCCGGCCGGCGCACCGATCCCGATCTCGTAGACGTCAGACCGGTGGAGATCGGCGACGACTGCTGGGTGGCCGCCGGCGCCTTCATCCTGCCCGGTACGAAGATCCGCCGAGGCAGCACGGTATCCGCGGGAGCAATCGTCATGGGGCGCTTCCCGCCCAACGTGGTCATCGCCGGGAACCCGGCCAGGGTGATCATGGGCGCGGGGAAACCGCCGTGAGCCACCGGGCCACCGAATCGTTGAGCGTTGCCGAGGCGGAGAGCAGATTTCTCGAACAGGCTCAGTTCGCCCGTTTGCTCATCAACCGGCTTGTGAGGTTTTTAAGACTACCACCCAGCGCGCGGATCGTGGACGTGGGCTGCGCCGCCGGGGCTTTAGTCCTTGCCTTGAGGCGGATGGGCTACGACGCCGTGGGGGTGGAGCCCGACCTCCACGCCCGGCAGACGGCGGAGGTACTGGCGGAGCGGCTGGGTGAACGAATACCGGTGCTGGATGGACGGGCCGAGGAGCTGCCTCTCCCCAATGGGGGTTGTAACCTCGTCATCGCCAACAGCGTCCTCGAGCACGTGAAGGACCTCGAGAAAAGCCTTCGAGAAGCGCGGCGGGTACTCAGGCCAGGCGGCGGCCTCTGGTTCTACTCGACCTCAGCCCTCTGTCCCCGGCAACGGGAGATCCGCGGCTTTCCCCTCTTCGGGTGGTATCCGCTGGGGCTGAAGCGACGGATCATGCACTGGGCCGCCCGGCATCGTCCGGAGCTGGTGGGCTACACGGCCAACCCCGCCCACCACTGGTTCACACCTCGGTTGACCCGGAAGCTCCTGCGGGAAGCCGGTTTCGACAGACACTACAACCGCTGGCAGCTCCGGCTCCCCGAGGAGGGCGGCGGATTGTATAGATTTACCCTTTCGGCAATCCTAGCCCTGCCGCCCCTCCGCTTCCTGGCCGACGTCCTGATCCCCGACTCGGCCTACCTGGCTCTGGTGGACTGAGAACCGTATGACCGGTCGCAACCATCGCATCTACGCGATACCGCTCTTCCTCCTCCTGGCAGCCATCGTGTCGGCGGCCCAAGACGCTGAAGAAACCTCATCCGACGACGAGGCTGGGCGGATTCAGCTAGGTGATCCAGGCGAGGATTACTACCTCGAGGCCGACCGCGTGGTGGGCAACTTCGCCGAGGGGATCCGCACCATCCGCGCCATGGGTAACGTCGAGCTCGTCCAGGGTTCGACCGAGATAACCGCCGACGAGCTATACTACTACGATCGGGAGCAGATCGCCCTCCTCAAGGGGCGGGTGGTGGTGCTGGACAAGGAAAAGGACGCCCGGCTCGAGGGACGCTACCTGGAGTACCACCGCACGACACGTTACGTGATCCTCACCGAGGAACCGGAGCTGTTCCTGTTGAACCGCGCCGGGGGCGACGTCCGCATCCAGGGCAAGGTGATGGAGTTCTACCTGGACGAGAACCGCGGCGTGGCCTCCGGCGGGGTGCGGATAAACCAGGAGGAGCTCTTCGCCGAATCCGACGAGGCGACCTACTACGGCGAAGATAATCTGATCGTCCTGGAGGGGGACCCCATCGCCTGGCGCTCCGACGACAAGGCCGGCGGCGAGCTGATGACGATGCACCTCCTGGAAGAGGAGGGAGGCCTCGAGAAGATCGAGATAGACGGCACCGCCCGGGCGATCTACCACCTGGCCGATGAAGAAGAGAAAGAGGGCAAGCTTGAACTGGCCGGCGACCGTATCGTACTCTTCTACGTGGATGACGAGGCCGACCGGATCATCTGTACGGGGAACGCCACCGCCCTCTACCTGCCCGACCAACCCTCGGGCGAACAGGGGCGCATAGACTCCCGGGCCCAGGAGATCACCATCTACCTCCAGGACGAGGTGGCGACGCAGATCACCCTCGAGGGAGACGCCTACGCCATCTATCAGCCAGAACCCGGTGTGGCGAACCCCGACCGGGGACGCACCGAGAT
>DAOVLG010000197.1 GCA_030631385.1 Candidatus Coatesiibacteriota bacterium
AGCTGGAGGTCGCCGACAACGGCCCCGGCATGAACCGGCGGACGCGGCGACACGCCTTCGACGCCGGGCACTCCTCCAAGATTCGCGGCTGGGGCCTCGGACTCACCCTGGTGCGCCGGATCATCGTCGAGTACCACCACGGCCGCATCCGTCTGGAGAGCACCCCCGGCGAAGGGACCCGCTTCCTCATCATCCTGCCGGCGGATGGAACAAAACGTTACGGGCCCACGTTATGATGTGGTAGGAATGAAGTAGACCGAGACCGCTGAATAATATTTGGGATAATCATCAATCATGAACGGGTAGTATCATACTATCCATGCTGACCCCAGTGTGTGGGCGTATGCTATCCCGCCACCAGATGACGGGGCGATGCGGCGGATAGCAGGCCGCTTGACCGCCACGTCAAGTGTCCGGCGTACACCCGCCGAATCAACGATCGCTGAGGCGGTGGCACAGGTTTTTGCAGGAGGGGACCCGGCAGACTTCACCGAGGTTCATTTTCGCAAAAACTGTGCCACCGCCGGCGAGGGGCACTCGGACTCGACCGGATTGACAACGAGGGGCGATTAAGGCCGACATGCTCCCGAACTCCGCGGAGGTTGTCATCTAACCCCATCTGAGAATGCAGGTCTGCAATCCCATGATAGACAAGAGGTTTTGCCAGAGGCATAGCTCGGTTTGCCGGGGGCATAGCTCGCTCCGCTCGGTTCGCTCGGTTTAACCCCTTGCCCCAAGAGCGGGTTAGTGCACCTTGGTACTTACAATTGTACCTATTCAGGTGTTACCTGCTACATCAGAGGTCTTGTATAATTGATAAACCGGTGGCGCGAGGCGCCGCCCGTACGGATCGGAAAACGTGGAAAAACGCCGCATCCTCTGGGTTGACGACGAGATCGAGCTCCTCCGCTCCCAGGTGCTGTTTTTAGAGCGCCGGGGCTACGAGGTGATCGGGGTCACCAACGGCGACGACGCCCTAGCCAGGGTGCTCGAGAAGCGCTTCGACGCCGTGCTCCTCGACGAGCACATGATGGGCCTCTCGGGCACCGAGACCCTGGCCGAGCTGAAACGGGTCCGGCCCAGCCTCCCCGTGGTCATGGTCACCAAGGGCCAGGAGGACTCGCTGATGGACGAGGCCTACGGGCTGGCCGCCGATGATTTCGTCGTCAAGCCGGTCAAGCCGACCCAGCTCGCCGGCGTCCTCAAGCGCATCCTGGACCGCGAGGCCCTGGAGACCGCCAGCCTGGTCCAGCGCTACATGGCCGAGCTCCGCCAACTGGACCAGTCGCGGGACGGGATCACCCACTGGGACGACTGGCTCGAGCGCTACGTCTCACTGGTCAACTGGGACCTGAAGCTCGAGACGGCCCGGGACCCCGGACTCCACGAGCTGCACGACCAGGTTCTGCGGGAGGACGACGCCCTCTTCGCCCGATACGTCATCGAGAACTACCGCGGCTGGTCGGCCTCGGAGGGGGACCGGCCCATGCTCTCGGTGGACATCCTCCCCCAGGTGGTGGTGCCCTTCCTCAGGGAGAAACGGCCGGTCTACTTCATCGTCATTGACGCCATGCGGTACGATCTCTGGCTTCTCTTCCGCCGCCTCCTGGAGCCCCACTGGCTCATAGACGACTTTCCCTACCTCTCGATCATCCCGACGAGCACCAACTACGCCCGGAACGCGATCTTCGCCGGCCTCTACCCCAAACAGATCGCCGAGATGCTGCCGGAATTCTGGGCCGAACGTTCCCAGGAGGACGCCGGGCTGAACCAGCACGAGGGTCAGCTCACCAACGCCTGCCTGGAACGGCTGGGAGTGAACACACCGACCCGTCCACATTACAAGAAGATCCGCGGCGGCAGTACCGAGCCGAGCGTCCTCAAGCTCTTCCGCGGCTGGCGGGAGAACACCCTCTACTCCCTGGTGGTCAACTTCGTGGACCTTCTGACCCACGAGCGGTCCAACCTCCAGGTGCTTTCGGAGATGAGCGACACGCCGCAGGGCTTCCGCGCCGTGGCGGCGGCCTGGTTCGCCCACTCGAGCCTGTTGGCCGGCCTGAAGGAGCTCTCGGGCCGGGACGTCACCGTGATCATCACCGCGGACCACGGCAGCATCCAGACCGAACGGGCGGTCATCGCCTACTGCGACAAGAAGACCTCCAAGGGCCTGAGGCTCTGGTTCGGTCAGAACCTGCGCTTCGAAGGGGAGGGCGCCCTGTTGATCAGCCATCCCGAAGAGTGGATGCTCCCCGCCGAGCGGATCGGCAAGAACTACCTCGTGGCGCTGGAGAACTACAACTTCGTCTACTCGTACAACAAGAACGAGCAGCGCCGCTTCTACGCCGGCTCTTTCCAGCACGGCGGCATCTCCATGTCCGAGATGATCGTCCCCTGCGCCGTCCTGCACCCTAAAACATCGAGATGAGCGACCCCGTCGAAGCGCTGTTCGAGGCGATCAGGGGAAGCGCCCCGCCACCAGGGACCCGCGTGCTGGTGGCCACGAGCGGGGGCGCCGACTCCACCGCCCTCCTCGTCGCGCTGAACGAGGTGGGTCTGGGACTCGAGCTGGCCGCGGCCCACTTCGATCACCAACTGCGGTCCGCATCCGCCGAGGACGCCGCCCGGGTGCTCGAACTGAGCGAACGTCTCGGGCTCAAATGCCACCTCGGACGTTGGCGTGAAAAGAGGAGAGGCGAGGCCCGGGCCAGGGACGCCCGCTACGCATTTTTAAAAAAACTCGCCGACGACGAGGGCTTCGAGCGCATCGCCCTGGGACACACCACCGAGGACCAGGTCGAGACGGTGATCGTCAACCTGACCCGGGGCTCGGGGCTGGACGGTCTGGGCGGGATGGGGGTGGTGGACGGACCCCTCTGGCGGCCCTTCCTCGGCCTGGGCCACGAGACGTTGCGGGCCTACCTCTCTGACCGGGGAATCGCCTGGCGGGAGGATGAGTCCAACGAGGACCGGCGCCTGGCCCGGAACCTCGTTCGCCACGAGGTCCTGCCCCTCCTGGCGCGGATCAACCCCGAGGTTGATACCGCCGTCGCCCGGACCGCCGGGATCATCCGGCGGCAGCGGGACTACCTCCGCGTGATGGGGGCGGAACTGGCGGAAAAGGCTTTCCTTTCCGAGGGTCCCTGGGGCGGGGTCTACTCGGTAAAAATCCTCTCACGGAGCCACGAGGCGCTCGTGTTCGAGGCCCTGCGGGCGATCTGGGCCAAAGACGTCGGCTGGCGTGGCCACCTCTCCGGCGCCCACCTGGTCGAGATGGCGGAGCTGGTCACCGGCGAACGGGGCGCGGTGGATCTGCCCCTCGGCCGGAGGCTCCGTCGGAGCTGGGGGGAGGTCTGTCTCGGACCGAAGAGACCTCCGCCGCCCCCCGGCGAGCTGGTGATCTCCGGGCCGGGGAGCTGGGAATGGGGCGTCTATCGAGTGGAGCTGACCGCCGAACCCCGGGGGAGCGAGATCGGCTCGCTTCCGGTAAACCCGGAGAACCTGCCGCTCCACCTCCGGCCCCGTACCAGGGGCGAGGCGCTCCGCCTCACCGGGATGGGGTCCAAGAGACTCAAAAAGCTCTTCGTCGAGAACCGGGTCCCGATCTGGGAGAGGCCGTACCAGCCGGTGGTCCTGGATTCCCAGGGACCCCTGTGGGTACCGGGGCTGGCCCGCGACGAGCGCGCGGCGCAGACCGGCGAGTTTAGGCTCATCGTGGAAAAAGCGGATATTTAACGAACCGCCCCGATATCCGAGGAAATTATCTTGAAACGAATCATCTCAATCTGCCTCCTCCTTATGCTGGTGCTCGCCCTGCCCCTGGCGGCGCGGGAGGAGGTCGGCGAGAGCGAGCCGGGCGCCGCCGAATCGGAGGAGACGGCTACGACGACCTCCGAGGCCGAAGACGAGGGGCCTTCCTGGGTCGAGAAGCAGGCCGCCGAGTTCAGCCTCCTCGGCGTCCTGATCGCCATCGTCATGGGTCTGTTCACCTTCATCACCCCCTGCGTGCTGCCGGTGGTCCCCGCCTTCATCTCTTACATGAGCGGCCTGTCGCTGGGTCAGATAACCGGCAAGGAGCTCGAAAGCCTGCCGGTCGAGGAAAAGAGGACAATCCGTAAAAAAAACCGCCGGAAGATGGTCGCCAACGCCATGTTCTTCGCCGTCGGGGTCATCGTCGTCTACGTGCTCATCGGGGTGGTCTTCGGCGCCCTGGGGATCGCCTTCAGCCCGGCAAGCCCGGTGCGCCTCTGGGTCTTCCGGGTCCTGGGCGCCATCGTGGTGCTCTTCGGCATCCACATGACCGGCCTGGCGCGCATCCCCTTTCTTGATTTTTTGGGCGGCGGAGGCACCCGGGGCGGCGGCGGCGGCGTCTGGCAGAGCGTGGTGATGGGCCTCTCCTTCGCCTTCGCCTTCAGCGCCTGCACCATGGGCTTCTTCGGCGGCATCATCTCCATGGCCATGTACCAGGGCGACATCTTCGCGGCGATCATCCTGGCGGCGGCCTACGGCTTCGGCCTGTCCATCCCCTTCATCCTGACCGCCCTGGCGGTGGACGCCTTCTTCGGCTTCTTCGACAGGATAAAGAAACACATGAAGGTGGTGGAGATCGTCGGCGGCTCGTTGTTAATCGCCCTGGGGGTGCTGATGATCCTGGACCTGTTGCAGGCGCTCTTCGCCTTCTAGCGCCCTCGCAATCGGCGTTTTCGACGTAGGTGCGGGCGAGAACACCCGCCCGTTCC
>DAOVLG010000179.1 GCA_030631385.1 Candidatus Coatesiibacteriota bacterium
GGCGGCGCCGGCGTGGGCAAGACCGTCATCATTATGGAACTCATTCGCAACATCGCGCGCGAGCACGGCGGCACCTCCGTCTTTGCCGGCGTCGGCGAGCGCTCGCGCGAGGGCAACGACCTCTGGTCCGAGATGAAGGCCTCGGGCGAGAAGCACGTCCTGTTGGACGCCACGCCCATCGGCGAGGAGAAGCTCAAAAAACGCTTTCCACACATCCACGGCCGCTGTCTGGAGCTGGGCTACGACATCGCGCGAAAACCGTTCCCCGTCGTCCCGGCGGCCCACTACTTCTGCGGCGGCGTACTGACCGACCTCCGCGGACGCACCGACATACCCCGGCTCTACGCCGTCGGTGAGTGCGCCTGCACCGGGGTCCACGGGGCGAACCGCCTGGCCAGCAACTCCCTTCTGGAGGCCGTCGCCTTCGCCCACCAGGCGGCGGAGGACCTGCCGGCGTGGCTGGGGGAGCTGGGCCCGCTGCCGGAGAACGGCCGTCCCGCCGAGACGCCCGTCGTCCGGCCCCCCCGGGAGATGGTCACCCTGGACCACGACTGGGACGACGTGCGCCGGTTGACCTGGGACTACGTGGGCATCGTGCGCTCGGACCGGAGGTTGCGCCTGGCCGCCGACCGGCTGCGGCTGATCGCCCGGCACGCCGAGGACACCCTCCGGCGCGGGATCTTCTGCGCCGACCTGATCGAGCTGCGCAACATCACCCTGGTGGCCCGCATGATCGTGCAGAGCGCCACGATGCGCCGGGAGAGCCGGGGACTGCACTACAACCGCGACTGTCCGGAGACCGACAACGAGAACTGGGCCCGGGACACAATCCTCACCCAGTTCGGCTAGCTGAGAGGTGGAGCATGGGAGCACCCGAAGCGGTGATTACGGACCTCACCAGGCGCGTGGCCGACGCTCAGAGCATCGTCGTCTTCACCGGCGCCGGGATGTCCGCCGAGTCCGGCGTTCCCACCTACCGGGGCCAGGGCGGCCTGTGGAAGAACTTCCGCGCCCAGGACCTGGCCACTCTGGAGGCCTTCGACCGCGACCCGGCCCTGGTGTGGGGCTGGTATCGCGACCGGAGGAACAAGCTCCTGGAGGTCGAGCCCAACGACGGCCATCGGGCCATCGCCGAGGCGGCCGCGAGGATTCCGGTAACCCTGGTGACGCAGAACGTGGACGGCCTGCACACCTTCGCCGGCTCCACAGACCCCCTGGAGCTCCACGGCAACATCTGGCGCGAGCACTGCACCTCATGCCCCGCCACCAGCGACAAGAGCCACCACTGGGCTGAGAAGATAGTCGAGGCGGAAAACGATCCCCTCCCCGAGTGTCCCGACTGCGAGGCCCTCATGCGTCCGTCGGTGGTCTGGTTCGGCGAGCAGCTAGACGCCCGGGTCATCGAGGCCGCCTTCAAGGCCGCCGAGGGGTGCGACCTCATGTTCGTCATCGGCACCTCGGGTGAGGTCCAGCCGGCGGCCAGCCTGCCACTGGTAGCCCGACGAGCCGGTGCCTTCGTCGTCGAGATCAACCTCGAGCCCACCCTGTTGACCGACCGCTGCAACACGTCGCTCTTCGAGCCGGCAGCCCGGGTCCTGCCCCGGATCCTTGCGGGGTGAGGGTCTACCCCTCCCCCCTCTGAGGGGAGGGCCGGGGAGAGGGTCGGCAACCGTTTCCCTCTCCCTGTGGGAGAGGGCTAGGGTGAGGGCTTCCTTATCAAAATGCGCGGGCGGGTCTAAAGACCCGCCCCTACATCACAACCTGCATTCTCCCTCTCCCCTTTGGGGAGAGGGCTGGGGTGAGGGGTGAAGCAGCGGACCAGAAGTTACATCCCAACACGACGAACCACAGCACCGGGCGCGTCACTTATATCCCGAACCGAAATGATATAAAATGCACGGGAGAGCCGAACCGAGGAGGTCCAGCATGGCCCGCTTGGGCGTGAACATAGACCACATCGCCACCATCCGCCAGGCCCGCCGAACCTTCGAGCCCGACCCGGTGGGCGCCGTGGGGATCGTCGAGCGGGCCGGGGCCTTTGGGTTGGTCTGCCACCTGCGCGAGGATCGCCGCCACATAAACGAGCGGGACCTGCGCCTGGTACGCGAGGTGTGCCGGAGTCATCTGAACCTGGAGCTGGCCGCCTCGGACGAGATCATCAGAATCGCCCTCGAGGTGGGCCCCGAGGTGTGCACCCTGGTGCCCGAGCTCCGCGAGGAGGTGACCACCGAGGGCGGACTGGACGTGGCCGGTCAGTTGAGCAATCTGAAAAAAACCGTGGAGCGTCTGGCCCCCATCACCGTCAGCGCCTTCATCGGCCCCGACGAGGCCCAGATCATGGCCTCCCTCGACGCCGGTTTTTTCGCGGTGGAGCTGCACACCGGCGAGTACGCCAACGCCAAGTCGGACGTTGAGCGGGAGGTCCAGCTCAAGCGCCTGGCCCGGGGGGCGGAGACGGCGGCCAAGCTGGGGCTCTACGTCGCCTGCGGCCACGGACTCACCTACCACAACGTCCAGGCGGTGGTCGAGCTGGGCGTTTTTTCCGAGTACAACATCGGCCACTCGATCATCTCCCGCGCCGTCTTCACCGGCCTGGAGGAGGCGGTCCGCGAGATGGCGCTCCTGGTCGGCTAGAAAAGCCTTTTCTTTAATAAACCTTAGCTTAGAGCCAAGAGGGTGTTGATATGTGCTTTTGGCAAATTCTCGAAAACGTCTCTTACATGCTCCAGGCAATATTTATACTAGGAGTGATCGCGTGGTTAGTCCTTGTAAGGATTTACTATCGCCACAGAGCGGAACAATACTGGTACAAACATATAATTATATCTAGGATACCTAGGAGTGTAAGGGATGAGTTATATAAGGTAAACCCATTAAGAACAGAAGCGGATAATCACAATAGGTCCCTATTAAGAGTATTATTTCACAGGCATGCATTTTACGAAGCAATTGATAAACCAGAAGGAGAAAGGGGAAACATAACCTTCACCAAACAAAACAAAGCACCCTATCTTTTCACGTGTGAATTTAAAGCTTTTCGATCGGTTGTTAGAGGTACACACGAAAGGGATGAACATTTAATGGGGATGTCTCTAAATGGCGTTACAGGATTGTTGTCTAAAATTTACGGGGATCTGTTTAAAATGGTATTAAAAGGTAAATTGTATTTTTACCAAAATAAGAAAGGGGAAATAAGAAAGGACTCCTATTTTATGTTTACTGGTGATGATGTACCACCAGACAACAGATGGTCTCCTGCAAATTGCGATATACACTTTTTAGAAAGAATTGGAATGCTAGTTTTATTTAGTAAAGGAAATAAAAAAGGTTTTGGCTTCTTCTTTAGATGTCTACCATTTACTTTTGCTTACTACAGGAAAGGAGGTTGCGGGAATAAATGTACATTACGATTTAATACCCGCCTGTTTGTGAATATACTGATATTTTACGGTTGGGATGTTAAATTCTATAAGGACTATAAAGCATGTATAAGTGCTAGACAAGAATAGAGAAGAAACAACAAGTAAGATGGACTTCGCCGAGGCCCAGGATTACCTCCTCTCCTTCGCCGATTACGAGCGGAAGGACCGCTTCGCCTACGACACGCGCACGTGGAACCTGACGGCCCTCCGTGTTTTTTTGGATGAACTGGGCGCCCCCGACGGGGCGCTCGAAATAGTTCACGTGGCGGGCACCAACGGCAAGGGGTGCGCGGCGGCGGCGCTGGCGGCGCTCCTGACCGCGGGTGGAAAAAAAACCAGCCTCTACACCTCGCCCCACCTGGTAACGATCCGGGAGCGCGTCCACGTGGACGGAAGGATGATCTCCGAGAGTGATTTCGCAAAAATAACCGGCAGGCTCGGCGTTTTACAACGTAGATCGGGCCACGGCGCGGGCGGCGGCTACCGGACCACCTTCGAGCTCCTCACCGCCCTGGCGCTTCTATATTTTGCCGAAAAAAAGACGGATTGGGCGGTGCTGGAGGTGGGACTCGGCGGGCGGCTGGATGCAACAAACGTCGTGACGCCGGAACTGTGCCTCTTCACCGACATCGCCCTGGATCACGAGGGGGTGCTGGGGGAGGGACTGAAATCGGTCGCCGGTGAAAAGGCCGGAATACTCAAAGAGGGCGTCCCGGCGCTCAGCGTGAAGCAGGACCCCGTCGCACGGAATGAGTTGGAGACGAGGGCGGCGGAGGTCGGTACTGAGCTTTTTTTTCTGGACGAGCAGGACCTAACGGAACTCGACCTGGACGGCGAACGCCGGGTTCTCTGGAAAAGGGAGCCGCTGGCGGTGCGGGGGGATTTCCAGCGGCGGAACCTGGCACTGGCTCTGGGAGCGTACCGGAACCTCGCCGCCAGGTTCGACCTTCCCACAGACGTAGAAACACTGACGCATGGTTTTACCGGTCTGCGCTGGCCGGGGCGCTTCGAGATCGTCGGCAGAAAACCGACCGTCGTGTTGGACGGCGGCCACAATCCGTCGGCACTGGCGGCCATTCTGGGCGAGGTAAAAGAACTCCCCGCCCGGCGGACACTCGCCGTCTTCGGTGTTTCCGCGAACAAGGACATCCCCGCGATGACCGCTCTTTTGGGCCCCGCCTTCGACCGGATCTACCTCACCCAAGCCCCCACCCCCCGGGCCGCACCGCGTGAGGCCCTGGCCGCCCTTCTGCCGAAAGAAAAAACCGTCCCGGTCCCCGGCGGACCGGAGAAGGCGGTAAAAAGGGCGCTGGAGGAATCCCACCCGGATGACCTTATTTTGGTGACCGGCTCCCTCTACGTGGTGGGCGAGGTCAAGGCCCACGCGGACGAGCTGGGCCTGGACGGCGACCTGGACCCCTGGGTTGCACCGTAGAAAATGTTCTCTCCCCAAAATGTAGGGGGGGGGCTTTAGTGCCCAGCTTGTTTTTTAAAGGTAGCCCTCACCCCAACCCTCTCCCACAGGGAGAGGGAGAATAAATGTAGTGCCGGCTTTCCTAACCGCGCGGCTATAACACCACTCCCCCGCAATCCCCCTCCCAGAAGGAGAGGGAGAACA
>DAOVLG010000344.1 GCA_030631385.1 Candidatus Coatesiibacteriota bacterium
AACGCAGCGCGTTGGATCGCGGCTCCGCGAGGAAGACCATAAAACAGCGAAAACACACCGCCGCGAGCGCAACCCTTTGGTTTACTCCTCAGTGAAACCGGCTACGGCTGGAATATGTAGCTAACTTGCACCCCCTAGGGTATTGGTCTATATTTAAGTAGAACGTCTCCAACGAGGTATCCCCCTTGATGCGAAAAACGGTACTTCCAATCCTCGTCCTTTGCGCCGTTGCACCGGCGGCCAACATACTCGTCGCCGATTACGACGGAGAGATGGAGTTCACCGATCCCGACGGCGCCGACCCAGTGGGCTCCGAGTACGCCGTCCTCAATGCACTCGACGCCAACGGCCGGGACTACGATCTGGTGACCGACCTCCCCGACGACCTCACCGCCTACGACATCGTCTTCGTGCTCCTGGGGACCTTCCCCACCTCACTTCCGCTGGACTACGACGACCAGCAGGCGCTGTTGGACTTCGGCGGTCGGCGGGGGCTCTACGTCGAGGGCGGCGACGTCGGCTACGATTACTCCTCGGCGCCTCTTTGGGACCTCTTCGGCGCAAGTTACCTCCACGACGGCAACCCCATGGAGGATGGGAACATTGAGACGGTGAACGGCGTCTCCGGCACGATCACCGCTGGCCTGACCTTCGGCTGCCCCGGCTACCAGACCGAGCCCTCCGACAACTACCTGGACGAGATAACCAACGACGGCGGCACGGTGATCTTCACCAGCACGCCCATGGGCAACGTCTCCAACGCCCGGACGGTCATCTATGCGGGCGACGGCCACCGCCGGGCCGCTGTCTCCACCTTCCTCTTCGGCTCCCTGGCCGACGGCGACTCCACCAAAGCGGATCTGATGGGCCGCTACCTCGAATACCTCGGCGAGACAATCGGGGTGGAGGAGATGAGCTGGGGCGAGATCAAGGCCACCTTCAACCCCTAGCCCGCGAGGTTCAACAAAAAGCTCCCGGTCAGCGCGGGAGCTTTTTTTTCCGATCACAAACCTTATCTGAACCAACTGAACTCCGCAAGGAAAGAGGTATTTCCGACCCATGGATGTAGGGCTGGGATTTTAATCCCCGCCGAAAAACATAATGATCTCAAAAGCGGCGGCGGGGTTAGGAAACCCCGCCCTACGAAAGGAACTCAAGACTCATACGCTAATTTAAAACCTTTGAAAAAGTCGCAATTTACCGTAGGGGCGACCCGTGGGATGAATCCCCTGCGGTCGCCCGCGGGCGGGGGCGGAGCCCCGCCCCTACGTTTTGGATGTGTGCGTGTAAATGGTAAGCAAGGGGTTGAAACCCCTTGTTGCAACGTAGGCTCCCCGGGACCTTTTCAGCGAGAATGGCGGCCATGATAAGGGGGACCGGACAGCATTTTCAGGCGCTCCTGGTGATGTCGGCGGTGACGCTGGTCTGGAGCGGGGCCTTTGCCGCTCTCAAATACAGCCTCGCGTCACTAACACCGGGAGCGACGGTGCTCCTGCGATTCATACCGGTCTGGCTCCTCTGCGCTCTGTACCTCATCCCCCGTCGTCGGGAACTCATCTCCCTCTTGAAAAGGCATCCAGGTCGGACGGTAGCCGCCAGCCTCTTGGGCGTGGCCGGTTACCATCTGTTCCTGGCCTACGGGCTCGAGGGGGTAACCTCGGCGGCGTCCTCGTTGATCGTTGGTTGCGGCTCCCTCTTCACCTACCTGTTTTCGGTTCTGAGCCGGACGGAGAGGCCGCGCTCGGTGCGTTTCATCGGAATCGTCGTCGCCCTCGGCGGCCTCTTCGTCGTCCTGAGGTACGGTTCCAGCGCCGGGTTCGATCTTGAAAACCTGGCTTACGCCCTGATCGTCCTGGGTGCGCCCCTCTCTTGGTCCGCCTACACCGTCCTGGCAAAAAAAATCCTACACGACGGTTACGACGTGAACCTGCTCACGGCGACGACCTTCTTCTTCGGCTGCCTGCCCGCCTTCTTCCTGGTTGACAAAACCTTCTTCGAGGCCCTTGCCTCACCGGGAACCCTACTCCTCGTCCCGGGCTACCTCGGTCTCCTCGCCTCCCTGGCCGGATATCTGGGGTGGAACTGGGCGTTGAAGCGGTCCGATCCCAGCCAGGTCGCCGCCTTCATCGTTCTGATTCCCGTCCTGGCCCACCTGTGGGGCTACATCTTCCTGAACGAGACACTCACCTGGCTGGCCCTCCTCGGCGGTCTGGCGGTTCTGGGCGGCGTGGCGGCGGTCAACCTCGTTGGGCGGGAATCCCCTCCTCGAACGCAATCAGCAGACCCCTCTGGTTCAGCTCCTCGATGAGACCGGCGGCGGGGATTGCCAACTCGGGCGGTAACGCCCCGCGCGTGGTGATCCGCCCGTCCGCGAGCATCCGCGCCGTGACCGCCACCGGAAAACCGGTGCAGCGCATCATGGCGGTAAATCCCCTTTCCTCATCGGCGTAGTCCAGCAGGCGGCAGGAAATTCGCCTCGGCTCACCGTTTTTCGTACCGATAAACTCCCCATACAGGATTACGAGGTCCTTTCCCTCCCCGGCCAGTCTGAGGGTGATCATTCTTTCAAGTAGCCGTCGGGGTTCAACCCGGTGACCGCAGACCTCCACCTCCTCCTCGAAGTCCAGTCCGAGCTCGAAGAGCGCCCGCACCAGCTTGGCGTGCCCCGGATACCGCAGGGTCTTGTACTCTAAAGATCGGATCTTGCCCTCGT
>DAOVLG010000109.1 GCA_030631385.1 Candidatus Coatesiibacteriota bacterium
ACCGCCGGGTCGGTTTCCCTGCTGACCCTCCACGCCGCCAAGGGTCTGGAGTTCCCCATCGTCTTCATCTCCGGCGTCGAGGAAGGCCTCATCCCCTTGAAGCACAGGGGTGACCCCACCGCCGACGATATCGAGGAGGAACGGCGCCTCTTCTACGTTGGACTGACCAGGGCCGAGTACAAGGCCCACCTTACCCGGGCCCTGCGTCGGAATCTCGAGGGGCGCAAGGTTTGGACCATGCCCTCGGGCTTTCTGAAAGAGCTCCCCACCATACTCCTGAAGGAGCATTCCCTGAACAACCTGACCATGTTCGCCACCTCCCAGGACCTCCTGGCCGTGGAGCACGAACAGGAGCGAGAGAAGGCCAAAAAGGCGGGACCGGCGTACTCCCTCGGGGACCGGGTATGGCACGACAAGTGGGGTCGGGGGATCATCCTCTCCCGGGCCGGCGACGGGGACAACCTCAAGCTCACGGTGAAGTTCGCGCGTCACGGGATCAAGAAGCTCGTCGCCAAGTACGCCAACCTGCAGAAGATGTAATATATGCAGCAAATTAGCACAACTTGATAAATTAACTTTAGTATCTGTGCGTAATCCCCTAACCCTTCGGGACAGACCATGCCTGCCGACAACCTCCCATACTCCAAAATCAGGTCCGAAATCGAAGGGTTGTTTGACATTCCCGGACTCACCAAACGCCAGTTGATCCAAGGTTTCGCCAACATCCTTGGACCCGGTCTCGGCTCAAGCAGGGTCTGCTACAACGAGAAACAGGGAAACGTCTTTACTACGGTAATCGAATGGCTCGATGATGGGGTCAAGCCCTCAATTGGGCAGAAACTCCCCGGAAAGATCATTCAAAAGCTCGTCACCGACGATATTAACGAGTTCACCCGCGAGAGGGTCATTCAGTTACTGCCCCGGGAGCTCAAGTACATCACCGGCCCCTTTCTTTCCGTTCTCGAAATCCTCCAGAATATCGTCTCCATTATCGCCAGCCCGATTTACATCAACGGCGAGCTCTGCGGGTTTTTATCGCTCGACAACTGCCGGGATCAATAGCCTGGTCGTTGACCACGGGAACGAGGTCTTCATCGAGCAGATAGACCGCTTCCACCGGACCTTCATGGAACACGAATCGTCGGTGGATCTTCAGTTCCTGAAGAACACCGGGGACGGCTTCCTGGCTGTGTACCGCACCATGACGCACGCTTTCTCCATCGGATGGGACTTTTTAAACACGACGCCGTGCGCATGGCTCTGCACTGGGGTGTGATTGATTCGGGCGTGGGAGGGGACCCTTTGGGGGTCGAAGTACACCGTATCTTCAGGATAGAAGGGGTAAGTAAGGAGGATTGCGTAAGGCCCGACTCCGAAGATGCGTATCTGCCTGAACGGGGGCGGATACTGGCCACCCGACCGGCTTTGCAACAACTCAACCGGAAACAGCGCTCCCTGTTCCACCCGGTCGGAGAATACAAGCTCAAGGGATTCACCAAGCCCTGCAAACTCTCCCGTGGCGACGAGGTAGCAACTCCCGAACCGGCGACGGGGACAACCTCTAGCTCACGGTGAAATTAGCTCGTCGCGAAGTATGCCAACATCAAAAAGGGGACAATCACGCGTTAATGAACCAGCGTAGAATTTGCTCCCGAGGTTTTGTGTCGTTTCGGTGGTTGAATCTAAGCATCCTCTCGCGGAAAAACGGACGGAAATTGTGTTCGAGTCCGCCGTGAAGGGCAATTGTAGGCCTTGTACATAGCTATCTGTGCTTTAGTCAATAAGGATGTCTGCCTCAATCTCCCCGCCAAGCGCCATTCATCGTCCTTTTCGATCGAGTTCAAGTGCCCCTCGCCGGCGGTGGCACAGTTTTTGCGCAAATGAACCTCGGTGAAGTCCGCGAAGCTCCCCTCCTGCAAAAACCTGTACCACCGCCTCAGCGATCGTGGAGGCGGCGGGGGTACGCCGGACACTTGACGTGGCGGTCAAGCTTTACGCTATCCGCCGCATCGCCCCATCAACTGGTGACAGGATGGCATACACCTACAAACTACGGATAGCATAGTACTATCTGTATTGGTGATGATCTCTTTACAATGTGAGTGTTTTTCACTGAGACTACAGGAAGGCTCCCTCCGGGGAGCCTTTTAAGGTATATCAACCTTCCAGCTACCCGCCCGGCCCCAGCTCCAACACCGGCAGCTCCACGATTACCACGGGCCTGATACCCAACCCTCCCAGCTTGGCCTTCTCCAGAAACTCACCGTAGGTCAATATCTCTGTGTGTTCGATGATCGTACCCACCTCTACGCCGTGGACGACCTCCATACCTGCGATCACCTGACCGAAGACGACGTAGTCACCGTCGAGGTGGGGCCGCGGGGCGAGGCAGACGTAGAACTGGCTGCCCGCCGAGTCGAGCTCCCGGCTGCGGGCCATGCCCACCGCCCCCTCGATGTGCTGCAGGGTGGCGTTCTCGAAGGAGATGTAGGCGTCCGCCAGGTTGCCGGTGCCGGCCCGGGACTTCTCGTTCCAGTACGGACAACCCGCCTGGATCACGTGTCCCTTCTCCACCCGGTGGAAGCCGATGCCGTCGTAGGTCCCGGCCTCGACCAGAGCGACGAAGTTCTCCACCGTGTCCGGGTTGACCGAGTCGTGCAGGAGGATGTAGAAGTTGCCGACATCGGTGTCTACGAGAACGACCGGGGTAGCCTCGGTCGGCAGGGGGACGAGGGCGCCGGCCTCCTCGCTGCAGGAGATCGTGGCGGCGAGGAGCACGGTGCAGATCAGTAGACGTTTCACTTCGCCCCTTTCGTTTATGGTGAACTTAAGATTACTTGCGTTTCAACCGTCCGATGATATACCCGGCAAGAAACCTGGCGAGACCCGACGTAGGAGTTTCGGAGGCTTCTTTAACCTCAAGGACTTCTTCTTCGAGGGGATCCTTCGAAAGCAGTGAAGCGGGTCTAGTGATTATCCAACAGGGGACGACAATCGAGATGAAAATCAACGAAGATCAGGAACAGCCACGGCGGTTTGAGATCCAGGCCCAGAACCACCGATGCCCCAAACCACGAGGAGAATGGTGAGCACGACCAGGATAACGCGGATAATCCTTCTCCCCTTTTCTCCAATCAGAGCTACGAATACGAGAAGAAGGGCGTATCCGACAACAACGAGGAGCACAATCGAAAGAATAGCGAATAGATCGCTTAAAAGAGCCCAGGTAAAAGGTCTGGTTTACAGGGGTGATGAAGTGCTTGTGCGTGACTCATTCCATACCCGAACAACAATCGCCACGGGTAGGCTACATCGGGCGGGAGTCTAGCATGTAATCAGCGATCAGGGACGGGGCTTTTTGCCGGGTGAAAGCCAGGCCTTCAGCGTGGAAAGCAAACCCAGGGCCAGCCACCAGAGAGGGAAATATACCTTTGAGCGGTAGCCGAGTCCGTACACGGTTCGACCGATTACCGCTCCTAGGATGAACACACCGATCATAACGAGCGGCACGCGGAAGAGCCAGCCGCCTTCCCCGAGGAGGCCCAGAACCACTCCCGTCGTGGTCAGGGCGAGCCAGAGGAGGGTGAGGTTGCCAAACAGGTGCCGAATCAGCACCGCCGGGTTGCACATCCTTTTCGCGATGGAGCGGATCCCGCGCCGTTTCTCCTCAACGATCCCATCGGTGAGTTCCCCGATGTCGCGGGGCAGATCGAGGCGTCCCACCAGGCCTCTGCGTCCACGCAAAAAGACGGTCCGTCGTCCCGATCGCGCCAGGGACTTGAGGTCCGCCTCGCCCCTCCCGTCGGCAAACTTCCGCCGGACGGCGTAGGGATGACCGTCCAGGTCACCCGGGACGCCCAGCCCCGCCTCCCGGCTGGCCAGCCACCACGTCCAGCCGCGGTGGATGCGCTCGGCCTGGGCCAACGCCGCCTCATGCCCCCTCTCCCGACCCGACTCCTCCACCACCGGGATAAGCAGACGTCCCACCACCAGGCCGACCCCCTCATCGGTCAACGGGGCGACGAGCCGCCGGACGCCGCCGGGAGTCAGTCTTCCCCCTCTACCCGGTGAAACGACGACCGCGACCCCGCTGTCCGACGTTTCCGACGGAGCCAGATTCGGGACGGGGACCGATTCGCGCGGTTTCCTCCCACCGCCGAGGAACAGATTCAGCACGACCAGGAGGAAGGGGTATAGCAGGTAGGTGAGCGCCAACACGCCGGCGCCGACGAGGATCAGGATGGCGTGAACGGTCATGGGGCGTTGGGGGCGATGGCGGCGGCCCGGGCCTCACTCGTCTCCGATCGAGCCAGATTGTGCTCAAGGAGGGTGCGGCTGAAGGTGTGGGTGCCGTCGCCGTTGGAGACGAAGAAGAGGTAGTCGTGTTCCTCGGGAGAGAGGGCGGCGGCTATGGCCGCGCGGCCCGGGTTGTTGATGGGTCCCGGCGGCAGACCCACGTTGACGTACGTGTTGTAGGGGCTCTCCACCTTGAGGTCCCGGTGCTCCAACGTCTGTTTGTGTTCCCCCAGGGCGTAGAGAACCGTGGCGCAGCTCTCCAGATTCATGCCGCGCCCGAGGCGGTTAGAAAAGACGCCGGCGATGCGGGGAAACTCCTCCACGGCGGCCCCCTCGGCCTGGACGATGCTGGCCAGGGTCACCGTCTCGAACCGGTCGGCACCGGTCCGCCCGGTCTTCTGCAACTCCTCCTCCCAGACCCGGTCGGTCCGGTCCAAAAGGAGCCCGGCGACCTCCTCGGCGGTCGTGTCCACCGGGACATCGTAGGTGTCCGGGAAAAGGTAGCCCTCGGGTGAATTCACCTGATGGTACTCGAAGACCAGTCGTGCGGCGGCGGAGAGGAACTCACCGGCCCCGCATATCCCATTTCCGGCGAGCCGCAGGGCCATCTCCTCGGCGGTGAGCCCTTCGGGAAGGGTGAAGCGGAGCGTCAAGACCCTCCCCGAGACTAAGACATCGGCCGCGTCGGAGAAGCAGGCGGGGGCGTCTAGCTGGTAGGTCCCCGCCTTGAGCTCGGCGTCCCTATCCGTGAGGTATAGGTAGAGTCGGAACAGGCGTGGATGCTCGGTCACCCCGGCCCCGGCCAGCAGCTCCGCCACCCGGTCGGCTCCCGCGCCGGGCGGAACCTCGACGATCACCCGACACTCCGGTTCCAGCCTGGTGTAGGCCAAATCGAGGTAGCGGGTGACCAGCAACGCGGCGGCGGCGACCACCCCGGCGAGGGAAAGGGTGATGATGAGCGATCTTTTTTTCATAAAACCAGGTAACCGACCCACATAATTTTACCAGAACCTGAGACCCTCCACCGTTCAAAAAAAAACCCCCGACGGGAGGGCCTCTCGTTCAACGGCGGGGTAGTTACAGCTCCACCTTCTCCTTCTCCTTCTCCTTCTCCTCCCGGTCGCGCAGACAACCCGCCGCGCAGCTCTCCATGGAGAGGTTGAAGCGCTCCTTCAGGCTCATCTTTGCGGGTTGTTGGACGACCAGACGACCGTTGGGACCCTCGTCCAGCGCCACACGGCTGCCCACCTTGAAGCGATGGTAGCAGAGGGTGCAACCGGCGACCTCGGCCAGGACCTCTTCGCCGGATTCCAGACGTACCCGTACCGGCAGGTTTGAGGTAGTACACTTCTCCTTGAGTGAGCTCTGGAAAGAGAGGATGGTTCCCTTCTTGCGCTTAAACAGACCGGCGATCCTGCCGTAGACGAAAAATAAGGTTATTACCGCGCTGGTCGTCCAGAAGACCACGCCCGAGTCCTCATAGGTCGGATTCAGGCCGATGTGCGCCGCAGTAGCGAGGGGGAGTAGGATAAAGCCGGTGATTAGGAGCTTTCGCATCTGAAGATCACGGTGGGAAATCAGGCGAAGTAATTTTAGCCAATAACCACGGATTTGTCCAGAACTTCACGGCATTAGGTGGAGATCGCGCGGACACCCTTTACACTCCGAGACTAAAAAACGTCGCCGCGTTGCACCACCGCCGTAAAGCGGTAATCGGCGGAGATTAATGACACGCCATTTTTATCTTGCGCACCCATCCGATTGGTGCTATTATTCAACTGTAGTTTTCCACCCTCACGTAAACCAAAGGAGAAAAAAGATGAAGAAGCTTGTACTTTTACTGGCTATTCTGGTCGTAGCGGCCGCTTTCGCCCAGGACCCCGAGGACATCATCATCAAGTACGACAGTAACTATGGCGGTGCCTGGATCACCGACGCTACCAGTAGCCTGTGGCCGAGCTGCAACGTGGTGACCTACCACGGCAACACCTGGCCCACCTTCATCACGGCCCTGCAGGGCAGCGAGTGGGCTATGTGCGTCGTGGCCGCGATGAACTACACCACCTTCACTACCAGCCACTACCAGGCCCTGACGGATTACTACACCGACTACGAAAAGCTGCACTACCAGAACTGGTACT
>DAOVLG010000350.1 GCA_030631385.1 Candidatus Coatesiibacteriota bacterium
GCCGCCCCTCGGACGCCACCGCCACGGCGCTCCGCTTCGGTGCCCCCATCTACGCCACCGAGCTGGTGTTAAAGCAGGCCTGGGAGTCCTTCGAGGTGGAGGACCCCGGCGCGGTGGAGGACATCTAGGTATGTTTATGGAGAAAGGGCCCCGATCGGGGCCCTATATACGGAGACGGCATAACGGGCAACCGCAATCGGTTGCCCCTGCATTTACCCCCTCACCCCGGCCCGTGGGCGACTGATCCTCCCCAAGGGGGTGAGGGGATAAGAGGAACCCCTCACCCTAGCCCTCTCCCCAGAGGGGCGAGGGGATAATAAAAAGGGCCCATCGGAGGGGCCCTTTTTAGCGGGGGGTGTGTCAATTCAGCAGGTTGACCAGCTCCGCGTGCTGCTTGCGGAGTTTTCGCAGGGCCGAGAGCTCCACCTGGCGGATGGTCTCGGTGGAGTACCCAAGTTGGCCGCCGGTGTCGGCCAGGGAGTGGCGCTCACCGTCAACGAAGCCGTAGCGGATGAGGAGCACGCGGCGTTCACGCTCGGTCAGCTCGCTCAGGGCCTTGCGGAGGGAGTTCTTCAACAGGTACTCGTGCCAGAGGTCGTCCGGGGCCTGCAGGTCGGCGTCGGAGATGGAATCCAAGAGGGGGTTGGCGTAGTTGCCGTAGGTCCCGTCGAGGGAGAGGGCGCCCGCGGCGAGGTTCAGGAGCTGTTCGACCTTCTCGACCGGCATGCGGATCCTGGAGGCGACGGTGGAGGCGTCCGGCACTTCACCCGTCTCGGCCTGCAGCTCCTCCTTGGCGCGCAGGATGCGCTTGATCTGACGGTCCTTATCGAAGGGGATGCGCACGGTGCGGCGCTTGTTGACGATGGCCCGCTCGATGGCCTGGCGGATCCACCAGGTGGCGTAGGTGCTGAAGCAGGTGCCCAGGGAGGGGTCGTACCCCTCGGCGGCGCGGATCAGGCCGATGTTGCCATCCTGGATAAGGTCCTGCATGGGCAGCCCGCGGTTGGTGTAGCGCTTGGCGATGGAGATGACCAGCCGCAGGTTGTTACGGACGATCTCGTCCCGGGTGCTTTCTCCCCTCTCCTCGGTTTCCTCGATGAGCTCGACGAGCTCCTTCCGATTAAGTACCCTGTGCTTTCCAGCCTGCTCCATGTAGGTCCGCAGGCCGGAATCCTCGTAATCGGTGTATCTCATGCTCCGGGTACCTCCGAAATGGCGTTAAGCTGTTTATTAATTCAAAGCAACTACCGTGCCAGGAAACGGCACATTGGGTTGATTCACCCTAAGTTGTTGATTATTCAGCGCTATTAATCCAGGGTTGACGACACCCGGTGCCCCGTCCAGTCGCGGAATGTATGCTTTTGTGCACTGTGGTGACGGTCACAGTAGTATACAGATGAGCACACCTGCGGGTTGTCGTTAATCACCACCGTTGCTATAATGTTGCCGAGAGGCGTTGGTAATATACTCAGCTGGTGGGGTATTAGTTCCCTCCCGCCTGTACCACAGCGACTCATCCAAATCCGCGAGGAGTTGAGTTTGAAAAGGGGTTCGTTCTTCTGGGTGGTGCCCGCCGCCCTGTTCCTCGTAACCTGCGACAACGGTCCCACCGGGCCCGAGGGTGTTCTTTTCTCCGACGATTTTTCCGGGCATTCCGACGGCGACTTCCCCGACGGCTGGGAGCAGTTCGACGATCTCCTCCACGGCGACTCCCCGCGCGGCCTCTGGACCGTCCAAGATTCAAGGCTCCACCAGGCCAACGACACCTGGGGCGGGTACGACGACCCCGACTGGTACTACCAGGAGGGGACGATCATTTTGGCGGGGGACGAGAGCTGGCCCGACTACCGCCTCACCGTGGACGTGACGCCGGTGGTTACTGGGGGGGTGGCGGTGTACGTCCGGGTCACGGAGGACAACAACCGGCTGGAGTACTACCGGGTCTACGTCACCGACGACGAGGCGTGCGGCGGACCCTTCTGGCGCCTGGACCACCGGGGCGGCATCGAGTACACCGTCCTCGTCCGCAACCACTCGGCGGGTTACATCCCGGGGCAGACCTTCCGGGTGATCATCGAGGTGACCGGCAATCTGGTGAGGGTCTACCACGGCAACCTGGGCAATCTGATGCTGGAATGGGACGGCGGGGCGGATTACCCGCATTGCCACACGGGTCGGATCGGCCTGATGGCCTTCCGAAATCCGGGTATCACCTTCGACAACGTCCTGGTCGAGGGGTTGTAGCCGGGTTCTCGACGAGCGATGAAAAGGGCCGCCGGTGGCGGTCTTCTGTTTGGTAGGCTGAATTTTATGTGGGGACTGGTTTACGCGTCCGCCCTGTCACCCCCCACCCTTACCCGTGGGCGACTGCCCCTCACCAGAAGAGCGAGGGGATGAGGTTTGGAGAGACCAACGGGAACTATTAGTTACGCGTGTACGCGGCAGATGCATTCAAATATAAATAAATTCTAGTCGCGGAGCCGTGAGGGGCAACTGTATCCATCGTCTTGTGCGGGCGGACACAGGCGTGTGCCGGCGGTGGCACAGTTTTTGCTTAAATGAACCTCGGAGAAGTCCGCCGGGTCCACTCCTGCAAAAACCTGTGCCACCGCCTCAGCGATCGTGGATTCGGCGGGTGTACGCCGGACACTTGA
>DAOVLG010000381.1 GCA_030631385.1 Candidatus Coatesiibacteriota bacterium
ACACCTCCGGTGCGAACCAGGTGGCCAGCTCGGCCTCGGCCACCTCGACCCGGCTCTCGACACCGAGAGAAAGCGGCAGGGCGACGATGAGCCGCGGCTGGGGATTGTAACCGGAGGAGAGACGGAGACCGTAACCGGCCCGCCGAATCGCTCTCGCCAGGAGGTTCTTGAGTTCGAGATGGCCCAGGAGTGAGGCCGGCCAGGTTTTGGTGAATTCAAACCTCATTCGGATGCGCAGGAGAGGTTTGGGTAGATTCGGCTCGGGGGGAAAGTGCACCAGGCGCTCGAGCTCCTGTTCCAGGTCGCCCAGGGAGTTTGGTTCGCAGAGTTCCGGGTCTATACCGCACAGGTTGCACCCGGAACGGCGGCAATCCGGAGAAATTTCGCCCGACATCGCCCGTTCGTACTCCAGGGCGAGATAGGGTTTATGCACCAGGTTATTCACCACGTCCCAGGATAGCCGACATTCGCGGGGAAGTTCTCGGTTCGCGTAATCTTCCAGGGTGAGACCGACCGAGGAAAAGGCTTCCCGCCACCGCCCGAGGTCGAAGAAATCATTCCAGGCGTCGAACATCGCGCCCCGGCGGTGCGCCTCCAGGATCGCACTCCCGACCCGGCGGTCGCCCCGGGTCAGGGCGGCCTCGACCAGGGCCATTCGGGGATCGTTCCACTTAACGTTGATCTTCCGGTGCTTCAACTCGCCCTTCAGATGGGCCAGTCTCTCCTCCAGCTCATCGAGGGACGGCTGAGCAACCCACTGGAAGGGGGTGTGTGGCTTGGGGATGAAGGGGGACAGGGCGACGTTGACCGCCTGCGGTTTGCCGGCCGAGGAGGCGCAGCGTTTCGAAAGCTCGACCAGGGCCCCGAGGTCCTCTCCGGTCTCCGTGGGCAGCCCGAACATGAAGTAGAGCTTGATCGTTCTGAAGCCGGTCTCGAAGATGCGCCGGGCCAGCCGCACCACCTCGTCGTTGGTGAAGTGGGGCTTATTGATGACCTCGCGCAGGCGCTCGCTCCCCGCCTCGGGGGCGATGGTCAGTGAGCCCCGCCTCCTGCCGGCCAGGAGCCACTCGAGCTGGATCACCGACTCGCCGACCCGCATACTGGGGAAGCTGATCGAGGGTCCGCGGGGACCGAGCTCGGCCAGTACCCTCTCGACGAGACGGGAGAGCCCCCGCCAGTCCGTGGAGGACAGGGAGGAAAGGTTGGCCTCGTCATAGCCGGTGAGCCGTAATTGATGGATAAGCTCCGCAAATGCCTCGTCCGCGGCCAGGGAGCGTACGGGGCGGTAGATCATCCCCGCCTGACAGAAACGGCAACCGCCCGTGCAGCCGCGCATCACCTCCAGGGTGACGCGGTCGTGGACGATGGCGACGCCCGGAACCAGGGGGCTCTCGAGGTGGGGATCGAGACCGCTCACCCGCCGGTCCACCACCGGGGTGCCATCGTCGGGGACGAGCTGGCCGGTGGCCTCCTCGTGTGCGAGGGAAACCCGGTCCGGGAGGTAGACACCGGCGCATTTGGAGAGGGCCTCGAGGGCGGCCGGCTTGTCGAGCCCGGCATCGGTCTTGGCGCTCGCGACCGCCCGAACCATCTCGGGGAGAAAGTCTTCGGACTCCCCCACGAAGGCGGCGTCTACAAAATCCGCCAGCGGTTCGGGGTTGACCGTGCAGGGACCGCCGACGATGACCAGGGGTTGGGCGGGGTCCGCCCGGCGTTCTAAGGTCAACAGGGGCACCCGACCCAACTCGAGGACCTTCAGCAGATTGGTGTAGGAAAGCTCGTAGCTGAGGGTCACGGCGATGACGTCGAAGGTGTGGAGGGGACGTCGTTGCTCCAGGGAATAGAGGGCCAGGTTGCGGCTTTTCAGGGCCTCCTGCATGTCCGGCCAGGGCAGGAAGCAGCGGTCGCAGGCGGCCTCGGGATGGCGGTTGAGCCGGTCGTAGATGATCCGGCCGGCCAGGTTGCTCATCCCTATCTCGTAGGTATCGGGGAAACACCAGCAGACGTTTACCCTGCCGGCGGGGTTGGTGTGATATGCGCCCCACTCGCCGCCGACGTAGCGGGCCGGCCGTTCCACCGAGAAGAGTATCCGGCGCAGATCCTTGTCCGAGAGCAAAAGCGCCTCTTTAAAATTTGATAAGCTGTTTGTTTAGGACCGGTAATGGCGCGTATTTGTTGTAGCCGCGCCGATCAGGGGAATGTTATCCCGCCGCTCGGCAGATAAACCGATGTGGCAGATGACAGGTATAGAACCGGTTATGCGGCAGTGTAGAGAAGCCCCCCTATGGGTTATGCGCAACCTGTAGGGCGGCCCTTCTGTGGACCGCCGCATCTATACGGAATGCAACGCCCTGCATTACACCGCCCCTACGTTAAGTCAAAGGGTTTCAGCACATTTAACACATCCACAAGGGGTTAAAA
>DAOVLG010000468.1 GCA_030631385.1 Candidatus Coatesiibacteriota bacterium
CCGCGAGCGCGGGGTTTTTATATCCCCTGAAATCGGCACCAGCGGCGAGCCGCCGCAGCCAGTTCCGCGAGGTGAATCTTCTGCCTTAGAGGGGTTATCTCCGCGAGCGCGGGGTTTTTATATCCCCTGAAATCGGCACCAGCGGCGAGCCGCCGCAGCCAGTTCCGCGAGGCGGATCGTTGGTTGGTGAAGGATTATCCCCGCGAGCGGGGCTTCATTTATCCCCTCGCCCCCCCGGGAGAGGGTTGGGGTGAGGGAGTAACGTAGGGGCCCGTTTACGGTTGCCCGCGGGCGGGTCAACAGACCCTCCCCTAAGATGTGTAACGAACGTAGGGGACCGCTCTACGAACACGACGGGAACCGCGGCTTCGTACTGAACGTTCCCTCGGCATGTCCCCCTCTCCAGGGTGGCAATATCCGGCGATTGACGGTATACTTACACAACAAGGCACAATCCAGACTCACCCAAACGGTCGGAGGACCGAAGCGATTCTATGGTTTCAAGACGCATATTCACGGTTTTACTCTTTCTCGGGGCCCTCACCCTGGTCTCGGCCGACACCCTCGAGCGCGCCCGCGAGCTGGTGTACCAGTCCAGCGAGAAGCTGGACGCCATCGAGGAGGCCCTGGCCGCCGCCGCCGAGCAGCGCGCCGCCGGGGATCACGATCAGGCCCTGGACGCCCTCAAGCGTATCGAGCGCGACGTGCGGGCGATTCAAAACGGGGAGGAACGGGTCAAGGAGGCCGTTCAATCCGCCCGCGACCGGCCACCGGTCTTTCCCGAACCCGAGGAGGGCGAGGACGACCCCCGGATAAAGTACGAGGAGGGTCTAACGCGCCTCGGCGAGATCGCCGGCTGGCAGGTGACCATCGCCCAGATCAAGCTGGCCGAGTGCCACTTCTACTCGGCGATGAACTACCTGGGCCTGATGCGTCAGCTCTTCGCCGGCGATGGACTGCCCGAAAACCCCAGCGTAGAGGATGAGGTGGCCATGGTTCAACAGAAGCTGAACCGGCTGCGCACCAGCGCTGGCAACGGTGAGCAGGCCAAACGGCTGGCCAAACAGGCCGAGGAGGCCCTGGCTTCGGCCCGGGACCTCCTGCCTCCCGACGGTGATCCGGTCCTCGAGGCCAACCTGGAGACCCTCCAGCCCCAGGTCGTTGACCTCCAGACGCTCATAGACAACGAGATCGCCAATACGACCAACAACCAGGCCCTGGCCCAGGTGGAGCTCGGTCTGGTTCTCCTGAAGGACCGTCGTTACTCCCAGGCCCTGCGGGAGATCCAGAAGGCGGAGAACTACGTCCCCGGTTTCGAGCTCGTCCCGCGCGCCACCGCCGAGGTCAAGTACGTCCAGGGGATCGAGTACCTGGAGAACTCCCAGGACAAACGAGCCGAGGGTATCTTCCTCGAGGCCCTGGAGTTCGACGACCGGCACTACGGCACCAATCTGGAGCTGGGGAAGCTCAAGCTGAAGATGGGGGATCCGACCGCCGCGGCCACGTATCTGTCGAAATGCACCCAGATCAAACCCGATCAGAGCGCGGGGCACTTCGAGTTGGCCCTGGCCCTGGTCGCCCAGGGCAAGCCTCGAGACGCCCTCGATCCCTTCGAACTGGCGGCCGAGCTGGGCTACGGGGGGGACGCCTACCGGGAATGGGGTCTCGCCCGGGAGGCGTTGGGGGACCTGGACGATGCGATTGACGTCTTCGAGGGCGGGATGCGCCAAGGCGGGAATGACGACCTGGTGTTGACGGCGCATCTTTCTTACCTCTACGCCCTTGAGGACGAGAGC
>DAOVLG010000101.1 GCA_030631385.1 Candidatus Coatesiibacteriota bacterium
CGAGGGCGCCATCCCAGAACTTAATCGCCTCTTCGATGCTTTCGACAGCGATGCCGAGGTGATTTATCTATAGTGTTTTCATGATTCGTCCTGCGTTCCGAAGACCCCCCGCAGGGCGTCCGAGATCTCCCCGATGGTGCCGCCCGCCCGGACGCAGTCCACGATGCGTTCCATGAGCGGCGCGTTGCCGTTCTTCGCGGCGGATTTGAGGTGGTCAATGGTAGCTTGTAGCGGTTTTTCTTCGCGGCGGGCGCGGTACTCGTCAAGTTTCCCCCGCCGCTTCTTCTCCAACTCCGGCTTGACCCGGAGGATCTCCACGTCCTCCAGCTCGGGGTCCTCGTAGCAGTTCACCCCGACGATCATCTGTTCGCCCGTGTCAATGGCCCGCTGCTGCTCATACGCCGAGGCCGCGATTTGGTCGGAGAAGTAGCCGGATTCGATGCAGACCAGCGCGCCGCCCATCTCCTCGATTGTTTTTAACTCCGCTTCGACCCGACGGACGATCTCGTCGGTGAGGTGCTCCACGTAGTACGAGCCGCCCAATGGGTCAACCGTCCTGGTCACGCCGCTCTCGTGGGCGATGATCTGCTGTGTCCGCAGCGCCAGGCGCACCGAGTCCTCGGTGGGCAGGCCGAGCGCCTCGTCGCGGGAGTTGGTGTGGATGGACTGGGCCCCGCCGAGGACGGCGGCCAGCGCTTGCAGGGTCACCCGGACCGCGTTGTTCTCGAACCCGGCGGCGGTCAGCGTCGAGCCTCCGGTCTGCACGTGGAAACGCAGTTTGGCCGACTTGGGGTTCCCGGCGCCGAATTCACCGGTCATTATTTTTTGCCAGATGCGGCGGGCCGCGCGGAACTTGGACGCCTCCTCCAACAGGTCGTTGTGGGCGTTGAAGAAGAAGCTCAGCCGGGGCGCGAAATCATCTATCACCAATCCCGCCTTCAGCGCGCCCCGGACGTACGCGACGGCGTCGGCGAAGGTGAAGGCCAGCTCCTGCACCGCGTCGGCCCCAGCCTCACGGATGTGATACCCCGAAATGGATATTGAATACCACCGGGGCACCCGCTCCGAGGTGAAGCGGATGAGGTCCACGGCCAGCCGTAGTCCGGCCTTCGGCGGGTAGATGTAGGTCCCCCGTGAGAAGTATTCCTTCAATATATCGTTCTGAACCGTGCCCCGCAGCTCCGCCCACGGCACGCCCCGCTCCTCGGCCAGCACCAGGTACATGGCCAAAAGGATAGGCGCGGTGGAGTTGATGGTCATGCTGACCGAGATTTTCGCCGGGTCCAGACCATCGAAGAGTTCACACAGGTCCTCGTAGGTTGAAATCGCCACGCCTACGCGGCCCACCTCGCCCTCGGCCATCGCGTGGTCGGAGTCGTAGCCCATCTGGGTGGGGAGGTCGAAGGCCACCGAGAGGCCGGTTTGCCCGGCTTCGATTAAATACTTGAACCGCTCGTTGGTGGCGCGCGCGTCGCCGAAGCCGGCGTACTGGCGCATGGTCCACAGCCGGTCGCGGTACATTCCGGGGTGGATGCCGCGGGTGTAGGGCGGCTCTCCGGGCGAGCCCAGTTTAGCGTCGAGACCGATCGGCGGCTCGGAGTAGACGGCCTCGACGGGGATGCCGGAGATGGTTTGAAAATTCGGAGTATTCTGCATTTCTTTTTTCTTTGAATTTATCACTTGAGAAGACCTTTGAAAAAGTCTATTTTCTTTTATTACCCCTCAGCCTGATCCGTGGGTAACTGCTCCTCTCCAGAGGAGAGAGGGGACACGGCAAAACTTCTACTCCACCACAATAAGCACCTGGTCCTTCTCGACGCCGTCGCCGGGGGAGATCTTTACCTCCTTCACCACCCCGTCGGCCTCGGAGGCCATCTCGTTCTCCATCTTCATCGCCTCGAGGTGGCAGAGGATGTCCCCCTTTTTCACCTCCTGACCCGGTTCGACGAGAACAGCCGTGGCTACCGCGGGCATGGGTGCCTTGAGGACGAAGCCGCTTTTAGTCTGCGGCAGGGTGGCCTTGAGCGATTCCACCCGGCGCCTGCGCTCGTCGCGGACGGTGACGCCCAGGGTCCTGCCCTCGGCGAAGACCTCGTAATTGCCGCCCTCGCGCCGGACCCACAGCTCGTAGGAGCGACCGCCGATGATGATCGAGTACAGGGCCTTGGGGGAGATCTCGACGTAATCCACCTCGATCTCTTCCCCGTTCAGGAAAATCTTCAGCCCATTCTCGCCGGGGGTCACCTCGACCTCGTAGTTACGGTCGCCGATCTGGGTTTCGTATTTCATGACCAGCCTTAGTGCGACCCGAGTTTGTTTTTCAGCCAGAGGTACTTCCATCCCGATTGCGCCTTTTCTCCGCCGTCGGTTTTACGGCCGGCGAACCCCTTGGCGCCGGTGTGTTCCAGAATGGCGCAGAGGACCGAGGCGGCCTTTTCCAGCTCGCTCTCGCCGATGGGGCCTGGCCTGTAATTTTCCCCGATGAAGCTGGTGTCGTAATCACCGGTGCGGAAGACATCGTTCTTCACCAGCCAGCGGAAGAAGGGCAGGGTGGTGGGGAAGCCCTCGAGGATGAATTCGTTGAGCACCCGTTCCAGGCGGACCAGGGCGGCGGGCCGATCTTCGGCCCAGACGATCAGCTTGGCGATCAGCGGGTCGTAGTAGACCGGGACCCTGTACCCCTGGAAGCAGCCGCTGTCCAGGCGGGCGCCGGGCCCTCCCGGAGCGCGCATCCGCGTTACCGTTCCCGTGGCGGGATAGAAGTTCTGATCCGGATCCTCGGCGCAGATGCGGCACTCGATGGCGGAGCCCCGCGCATGCACCTGGTCTTGGGTGAACCATAATTTCTCGCCGGCGGCGATGCGTATCTGGGCCCGGACCAGGTCCCGACCGACCAGCATCTCGGTGACCGGGTGCTCCACCTGCAGCCGCGCGTTGACCTCGAGGAAGTAGAAACTGCCATCGGCGGAGCGCAAAAACTCGATGGTCCCGGCGTTGTCGTAGTTGACCGCTTTGGCTGCTTTGACGGCGGCCTCGGTCATGGCGGCGCGTTGCTCAGCGCCGAGCGCCGGGGAGGGGCTCTCCTCGAGGAGCTTCTGGTGCCGCCTCTGGATCGAGCACTCACGCTCGAACAGGTGGACCACGTTGCCATGTTTGTCGCCGAGGATCTGCACCTCGATGTGCCGCGGGTTGACCACCATTTTCTCGACGTAAACCCGATCGTCGCCGAAGGAACTGGCCGCCTCGGAGCGGGCCTGGCGGATGGAGGCCTGTAGCTCGTCGGGGGTGTGGACATCGCGGATGCCCTTCCCGCCACCGCCGCCGGCGGCCTTGACCATGACCGGGTAACCGATCTCCGCCACTTTTTCAGGTAGTTCATCCTCGGGAACCACGGTGGTGTTGATGCCGGGGATGATCGGTACCCCGGCGGCCATCATCGCATCACGGGCCTGGAGTTTGTCGCCCGACAGGCGCATTGAACCGGGCGAGGGTCCGATGAAGACCAGCCCGGCGTCGGCGCAGGCCTGGGCGAAATCGGCGTTCTCGGCGAGGAAGCCGTAGCCGGGATGGATAGCCTCGGCGCCCACCCTCTTGGCCTGCTCGATCAGCCGGTCGCCGACGAGGTAGGATTCCGTGGCCGGGGGTGGACCGATGTTGTAGGCCTCGGTGGCGTACTGGACGTGGAGGGCGCCGCGGTCGGCGTCGGAGTAGACGGCGACGGTCGGGATTCCCATTTCGGCGCAGGTGCGGATTATCCGTACCGCGATCTCGCCCCGGTTGGCGATGAGGATCTTGTTGAACATGGGGTCTGCCTAAAGCGGTATGTTCCCGTGTTTCTTGGGTGGGTTGTGGTCCCGCTTATGGTTGAGCATTTCCAGCGCAGCGATGACCTTTGGCCGGGTTTCGTGGGGCATGATCACCTCGTCCACGTAGCCCAGCCCCGCGGCGGTGTATGGGTCGGCGAAGCGTTCCCGGAAATCGGCGGTAAGTTTACCGGCCAGGTCCTTGGGGTCGTCGGCGGCCTTCAGCTCGCGGCGGTAGAGTATCTGCACCGCGCCCTCAGCTCCCATTACGGCGATTTCCGCCGTGGGCCAGGCGTAGACGATGTCGCCGCGCATGTGGCGGTTGGAGGTCACCGCGTAGGCGCCGCCGTACGACTTGCGCGTGATGACGTGGACCTTGGGCACGGTGGCCTCGGCGTAGGCGTAGAGGAGCATCGCCCCGTGCTTGATCACCCCGCGCCATTCCTGATCGGTTCCGGGCAGAAAGCCGGGCACGTCGGAGAAGGTAATGACGGGCAGGTTGAAGCAGTCGCAGAAACGGATCATCCGCGCCGATTTACACGACGAATCTATGTCCAGGCAGCCGGCGAGAACGGCGGGCTGGTGGGCGACGATTCCGACCGGCCTTCCTCCGAAACGGGCGAAGCCGGTAATGTGGTTGGTGGCGAAGTCGGTGTGTGTTTCGAAGAAGTCCCCACCGTCCACGACCCGCCGGATAATGTCCTTCATGTCGTAGGGCTTGGTGGGCGTGTCGGGGATGATCGAATCCAGGGACTTGTCCATCCGGAAGGGGTCGTCGTCCCCCGCCTTGATGGGGGGGTCCTCCATGTTGTTCTGGGGGAAGAACTGTAAAAGTCGGCGGATTCCCTGCAGGCATTCGAGTTCGTTGGCGGCCACCACGTGGCAGACGCCGGATTTCGACGCGTGAACCCGGGCCCCGCCCAGCTCCTCGAAGGTGACCTCCTCGTTCATCACCGTCTTGATAACATCGGGTCCGGTGAGGAACATGTGGCTGGTGCCGTCCACCATGAAGGCGAAATCGGTGACCGCCGGCGAGTAAACGGCGCCCCCGGCGCAGGGTCCCATGATCGCCGAAATCTGGGGGATCACTCCCGAGGCCATGGTATTGCGCTGAAAAACCTCGGCGTAGCCGGCGAGGGAGTCAACCCCCTCCTGGATGCGTGCACCCCCCGAGTCGTTGAGCCCGACGAACGGGGCGCCGTTCTTCAGGGCCAGATCCATCACCTTGCAGATCTTTTCGCCGTTGGCCCGGGAGAGGGTGCCGCCGAAGACGGTGAAGTCCTGGGCGAAAGCGTAGGCGAGGCGTCCCTCGATCAAGCCGTAGCCGGTGATGACGCCGTCTCCCAGGGGGCGTCTATTCTCCATACCGAAGTCATGGCAGCGATGGACCTTGAACTGGTCCAGCTCCTGGAACGTGCCTTCGTCGAAGAGGATTCCCAGTCGCTCCCTGGCTGTCAACTTGCCCTTGGCCAACTGCTTCTTTATCCTCTCCGGATCCCCTTCGAGCGCTTTCTGCTGGAGCTCGGCCAGCCTCCTGTACTTGTCCTCGTTTGCCATCTCCGACCTTAGATGTTTGAACTACCCGCCGCTATTCGGCGGGCAGCCGAGTTTATAATCCAGGTAGCGGTGGACTGTAATTTCGGTCACGGGGTTCAGTTCAAGACCGATCTGATGTAGGCAATGATTTCCTCGGTGTTCGTCCCGGGTCCGAAGAGCTTGCCGATGCCCTGGTCTTCCAGCTCCGTCATGTCATCGTCGGGTATTATACCACCACCGGTGATGAGGATATGATCGGCGCCCCGTTCCCGGAGGAGTTCCAGAATTTTTGGGAAGATGGTCATGTGGGCGCCGGAGAGGATCGAAAGGCCCACCGCGTCTACGTCTTCTTGGATGGCTGCCTCCACGATGGCCTCGGGGGTCTGGTGGAGGCCGGTGTAGATGACCTCCATCCCGGCGTCTCGCAGCGCGCGGGCCACCACCTTGGCGCCGCGGTCGTGGCCGTCCAGGCCCGGCTTGGCGATCAACAGGCGGATCTTGTGCGTCATGGTTCACCTCGTAGGATCTAACTATAATAAGTCCTTGAGTCCGGCACGTTTTAACAGGTGATGCACCAATCCTTGCTTCAGAGGTTTATTCCCGTGAATCGGGATTGACAACCTAACCTCACTCGCCGGTTTACCGTAGATATGATGGCTTCCTTTAATTCGTAAAAGCCGCCATCCATGCTGTTCCACCAGTTTTGCCAGTTCCTTTCCGGTGAGCTGTTTCAAAAGGCTATTTCGAAGATGTTGTCTTTTTCACTTAGCTGTACTTTTTTCAGATCCACTGATAAACATCCCTCGACGGCCTCGTAGAGATTGGTAATCAATTCGTCAAAGGTCTCCCCCTGCGTGGCGCAGCCAGGGATGGCGGGCACTTCGGCCCAGTAACCGCCTTCTTCGGCTTGGTGGACAATAACCTTGAGTTTCATCTGAACTCCTTTAGTCCTCTCCACCCTTTGGGAGGAGGGTTAGGGAGGGAGGTTCCTCTACTCCACCGGGCACCAGGCGGGAGACGAGTCAAAGTTGTCGTTAAAGGTCAACTGGGTCTGGTTGCGCCCGTCTGAGTCCATCACGAAGATCTCCCAGTCCCCGTCGCGGCTGGAGATGAAGGCGATGGCGAGCTGCTCGGCCAAAACCACCGCCGAGACTGTTAGTAATAGTGCAACAAACGTTCGCATAATACTCCTCACCACATCGGGTTACGCACCGAGATTATAGCTTGTTTTTTTACCCCTCACTCCGGCACCCCTCCCCAGCCCTCCCCCCAGCGGGGGGAGTGAGAATAAGGTAGCCCCCACCC
>DAOVLG010000185.1 GCA_030631385.1 Candidatus Coatesiibacteriota bacterium
AAGGGCTACATATCATAGTTCTCAATGATCCCCTTCTTGTCCAGTCAGAGGATGCCGTAGGAGTCGCCCACCTTAGCGAAGGCCACGACGCACCTTTCGATGTGCCCGAACTCGTGGGCGGCGGAGAGCTGGACCCGGATGCGCGCCTGGCCGTTGGGCACCACCGGGAAGCTAAAGCCGATGACGTAGATGCCCTCGGCGTACATGTCCCGGGCCATGTCGCTGGCCAATTTCGCGTTGTAGAGCATGACCGGGACGATGGGGGTCTCGCCGGGGCGCACGTTGAGGCCGGCGGCGGTGATCTTCTCCCGGAAGTACTTGGTGTTCGCCTCCAGCTTGTCCCGGCGCTCGGTGGTCTTGGTGATAATATCCAGGACCTTGATCGAGGCGGCGGTGATGACCGGCGAGAGCGAATTACTGAAGAGGTACGGCCGGGCCTTCTGGCGGCAGAGCTCGACGAGTTCTTTCCGTCCCGCGACGCAGCCGCCCGACGCGCCGCCCAAGGCCTTACCAAGCGTGGTGGTGATGACGTCTATCTTACCCACCACGCCGAAGTGCTCGTGGACCCCCCGGCCGGTTTTGCCGATGACCCCCGTCGCGTGGGAGTCGTCCAGCAGGATCATGGCGTCGTAGGACTCGCACAGCGCCACCGCCTCGTCCAGGGGGAACAGGTCCCCGTCCATTGAGAATACGCCGTCGGTGACCACCAACCGGTGCCGCTTGTCCTGGTGCAACTGGAGCTTCTTCTCCAGGTGCTTCATGTTCATGTGCTTGAAGGTGTCGTACTGGGCGCTACACAGCCGGATGCCGTCCACCAGTGAGGCGTGGATCAGCCGGTCGGCGATGATCACGTCCTCGGGACCCAGGATCGCCTCGAAGACCCCGGCGTTGGCGTCCATGCAACTGGGGAACAACAGCGTGTCCTCGGTGCCCAGGAAGTCGGTCAGCCGGTCCTGCAGCTCGCGGTGGATGTCCTGGGTGCCGCAGATGAAGCGCACCGAGGACATGCCGTACCCGCGGGAATCCAGCCCCTCGTGGGCCGCGGCGATCACCTCGGGATGGCTCGAAAGGCCCAGGTAGTTGTTGGCGCAGAAGTTCAGCACCTTCTCCTCCGCCGCGCCCTCGGGATACTCGACGGTTATCTCGGCGTCCTGGGGGCTGCGGATGAAGCGCTTCTCCTTGTAGAGACCCTTGCCCTTGATCGTCTCGATCTCCGAAGCGAAACTCGCGCGGGCCACGTCCGAATAGGCCATGTCTCCTCCTGATTATCAAAAGGGAGCGGTTTTTATGATGAGTGCGGCGGGGTTTATACCCGCGGTCAGCAACCATCCCCTCTCCCTGTGGGAGAGGGTTAGGGAGGGGGGCGCCCCTACTTCTGGAACCTCTTGACCAGCTCCACGATGGAGTTAACCGTGTCGAAGGCCTCGGGGGTGGCCTCGGCGTCGGGGAGCTTTATGTCGTACTTCTTCTCGATAAATACCTTCAAGGAAACCATGGAGAAGCTGTCCACGATCCCCGAGGAGATCAGGGGCGTGTCGTCGGTGACCTCAATCTCGTCGTCGGAGTCAATGTACTCCTCGACGATGTACTCCCTCACGGCCTCGTGCATCTCGCAGGACATAGGCGTTCCTTTCGGTATTTTGATGGTTCATATCTCAAGAACCTATCCGTAGCGTAAGTAATCCATATTTCATACTATTCCAAATGCTCAATCAGTTTAACAGCCTCCTGACGCAAGCGCGAGTTGATAATTTGGTTTAATAAATTATAATCGTTGTTATCAATATTTTTAACTTTTATTCTATCTTTAACTTCATTTAAAGGTAGCTCCAAAACTAAAAGCCCAAAAGCTTCATCAAGAAAAGAAACTGAAGCAATAGTTAGCCCCTCAAAATCAAGTAAAATGATTTTATCCGTTGGCCATTTTTGAAGTATAGCGTCTCTAACAGCAGCCCCTGCCTCACGAGTTGCAATCCATTTTCCTTTGGTAATTTTTTTAATCGAGAAGCTAATCATCGATAATCTCCTGGAAAAGTGTTTGTTCACCTTTGTGTAGAAGAGGAAGGACAATGTTGATTGAAACGCCTTGTTGATAGCTATTCATTTCTTTAACCTCTTTTTCAATACCATTATTCTTCTTATAATATGTAACCATACCATGTCCTGATAAAAATGTAACAGAGCCATAAACCCCTAATACTCCTATAATAATGTGTCCTAAACCTTGCCCTCCGGGAGCATCCTTTCGTGTAGTTACGTGCTCTTCAACGGCTGTAATAATAGCATTAGCATCATTTTTTAAATCTGGCCTTATAGTTTTTAAGGAATTTAAAAACCCTATTCCATAATCTGATATTGATACATGTATTTCCTCTCTTTTATGATATATTTGACCACAAACAACACAACCAAATGGAGAGTTGCTATGATCAACAACATTTAGTGCGAGTTCCTGCATGCACAAACGAATTATGAAATGAATGTCTTTATTAATATTAGGCTCATAAACCTTTATAATATCAATATATCCTAATACTTTTTGTGCATAATTTTCAGTAATCGGTGTTAGTTGGAACGTTGTACCGTAAGTGTTACCTCTCTCGACTGTTTTATACAATCCAAAATTATCTAAATATGCTCGAGCACTTTTACTTCTAGGAAGATCGATGTTAAAAACTGTGTGGTTTTCAAAGTACTTTAACATTGAATTATATATTAAAGACAAAGCAAAAGGTTTAATACTAAGCACATGTTGAAAATCTAATGTAACCTCATCTTCTGCACATGCAAACTGATTGCACCTTTTAACCATTGCGTTTGCAAAGCGCAAATTAAGATGTGAGTGGAACTTTATTCTTATCATATCTTTAACGTGTTTTGGTAACTCTTTTCATAGTTAATTAAAAGTATTTACTTCAATTTAAGGGTAAGTTTTCAATATTGAAATAACCCCGCCCGAGGCCTCCGGTTTTCACCTTTGGCTGATCTGACGGGGGAAGAAGTACACATAGTATAGACCAACTCATCGGGTTCGTCAAGTATGTTTAGATAAACGTTTTCGGGCCGGTGGCCGGGTGGTCGCCGGCCCCATCGTTATCGGCGGATGACCGCCTGCCAAGCGTTAATCGTCCTCCAGGGTCGAGAGGTCCCCCGTGTCCTCGCCCCATTCCAGGGCGCGGAGGTAGCGGCGCAGGATTTTACCGGAGCGCGTTTTGGGTAATTTATCCGTAAACTCGATCTCCTGGGGCATGGCCAGGGGCGAGAGTTTTTTTCGGATGAAGTTCATTATTTTGAGCTCGAGGTCGCCGGAGGGCTCGTAGCCGGGGTTGAGGGTGATGAAGGCCTTGACGACCTCCATGTTGACCTCGTCGGGCTTGCCGACGGCGGCGGCCTCGGCCACGGCCTCGTGCTCGATGAGGGCGCTCTCGATCTCGAAGGGTCCGACCAGGTGGCCGCCGGTGTTTATCACGTCGTCGTCGCGGCCGACGAACCAGTAGTAGCCGTCGGGGTCTATGGAGGCCCGGTCGCCGGAGACGTACCAGAGGGTTTGATCCTTCCGCAGCTCGTCGGGGGAGCGCTCGTCCACGTCGCCGACGAACTTCGAGCGGTAGACGTCGGGCTTGTTGTGGTAGGCGCGGAACATGGCGGGCCAGCCGGGGCGGAAGGCGATCAGCCCCACCTTGCCCGGCTCGGTTAAAGGTTCGTGGGTCTTCAGGTCCAGGACCGCGGCCTCGATGCCGGGGAAGGGCTTGCCCATCGAGCCCGGCTTGATGGGCATTCCGGGGTAGTTGGCGATCATCATCGCCCCGGTCTCGGTCTGCCAGAAGTTGTCGTGGAAGGCTTTACCGAACACCTGTTCGCTCCAGACCACCGCCTCGGCGTTCAGCGGTTCACCGACGGAGGTCAGGTGGCGCAGACAGGAGAGGTCGTACTTTTTCACCGTCTCCCCCCCCTGGCGCATGAGTGAGCGGATGGCGGTGGGAGCCGAGTACCAGACCGTGATCCGGTTGTCCTCGATAAACTTGTACCAGCGGTCGGCGCTGAAGCCCTCGTCCAGGACGCACTGGGTGACGCCCATGGACCAGGGGCCGATGATGCCGTAGCTGGTTCCGGTGACCCAGCCCGGATCGGCGGTGCACCAGTAGATGTCATCTTCAGTTAAATCCAGGACCCATTTGGTGGTGATGTACTGGGCCCAGATGGAGGCGTGGACGTGCTGGGCGCCCTTGGGCTGCCCCGTGGTGCCCGAGGTGTAGTGGAGGATGGAGGGGGTCTCGGGCCCGGTGGGGTGGATATCGAAGCTCTCGATTCGTGGGGTGGCCTCAGCGTCGAAGAACACCTCACCGGCCTTGAGCTTGTCGGAGTCGCCCTCGATGACGATGATCTTCTCCAGCGCCGGGAGGGTGTCGGTGATCTTGCGCACCTTGCGCACGTGCTTTTGGGTGGTGAGTATCGCCCGGGTTCCGGCGCTCACCAGGCGGACCTGGAGCGATTCGTCTCCGAAGGCGGAAAAGAGCGGCTGGGCGATGCCGCCCATCTTCAGGACGCCCAGGAAACAGAAGTAGAGGCCGGGGATCTTGTCCATGAAGATGCAGATCCGGTCGCCGGGCTTCAGTCCCTCGTCGGCGAGAAATTTGGCGAAGGCGTTGGAGTACGCGCGCAGGTCGGCGAAGGTGTAGGTCTTCTTTTTACCGCCGAATCCCTCCCAGACCAGGGCGGTCTTATCCGCCAGGCCCCGGTCGCAGATCCAGTCGGAGCAGACGGCGCCGATGTTGAGGGGCTCGCCGTCGGTCCAGCCCAGCTCACGCTTGGCGATGTCCCAGTCGAAGTCCCTCAGCCTCTCGTCGTAGGAACCGATGTTACTCATCGAGCTGACCCTCCTTAAACGTCCTTCACTTAT
>DAOVLG010000331.1 GCA_030631385.1 Candidatus Coatesiibacteriota bacterium
ATTCTTTACCGGTGTAGAAGTCATCGGCGCCGTGGCCCGGCGCGGTGTGAACCAACCCCGTGCCCTGCTCCAGGGTCACGTAATCGGCCGGCACGAAAACCGAGTCCCGCTCGAAAAAGGGATGACGGCAGACCAGGTTCAAAAGCTCCTGGCCCTGCACCGTCTTTAATTCTCTAACCCCGTCCCACCCCAGGTCCCGATAGACCTGATCCGAGAGGCCCTCAGCGAGGAGATAACGTTCGCCATCGTGCTCTACGACGAGATAGCGAAGCCGGGGGTGGACCGCCAACGCCACGTTGGCCGGCAGCGTCCAGGGGGTGGTCGTCCAGATAACGGCGTACGCGCCGGACAGATCACCGTCGAAGACGCCGTCCGGGTCCGCGGTCACCTCGAAACGAACGTAGATCGAGTGGCTCCCGTGGTCGGCGTACTCCACCTCGGCGTCGGCCAGCGCGGTTTCGCAACTGGCGCACCAGTAAACCGGCCGGAGCCCTTTATAGATGTACCCCTTCTCCACCAGAGCGCGGAAGGATTCGAGCACCGTTGCCTCGTAATCAGAATCAACGGTCAGGTATGGTTTATCCCACAGCCCAAAAACGCCCAGTCTCTTAAACTGCTCGCGCATGGTGTCCACGAAGTGCAGCGCGAAGGCGAGGCACTCCCGGCGGACCTCGAGGATGGACATTTCCTTGATACGATCGCCCAGCTTCTGCGCCACCTTGTGCTCGATGGGCATGCCGTGGCAATCATAACCGGGAACGTAGGGGGTGTCGTAGCCGCGCATCGTCTTGTACTTGACGATGACATCCTTGAGGATCTTGTTCAGGGCGGTGCCGGCGTGGATCTCACCGTTGGCGTACGGCGGACCGTCGTGGAGGATGTACTTGGGCCTCCCCTCGGCCCTCTTCCGCAGCAGGGCGTAAATCCCGATCTCCTCCCAGCGGGCCAGCCTCTCCGGCTCTCGCTGGGGCAGACCGGCCCGCATGGGGAAATCGGTGCGGGGCAGGTTGAGCGTATCGGTGTAGGCTTTTACTCCCATTTCCGCACCTTTTCAGTGAAGGTAAAAAATATACCCCACGCGACAAGTAGGGATAAGCTAGCAGGGGACGGACCGGGTTGTCAAGCGGTTACTTCGGACTGCTTCTGCACCTTCTCCAATTCACGGCGCTTTTTCACCGCGTCCATCACAAAGGTGCTCATCCCGAGGAAGAGGAAGAATATCCCGGCTAGAGATAGGGTTAAGGGAAGGACGAAGACCGCGTCAACCAGCCCGTGGGTGAAGATGAGAATCCAGATGCTGATCAGAGCGATAGAAAGATAACCGATGAAGGTCTTCCGATGCCGGACGCCACCAAATAGGTAACCGGTAAGCTTGACAATTATGACCATTAGGCACCCAAGCCCGATAATCCCCGTCGACAGCAGCGCATAAACAAACAGATTATGGGGGTGACGGGGATAAAAGCCAAAATAGTGGAACATCTTCGGCATGACCTCATTAAACCACCCCTCAAAGTTGCCGTGGCCGATCCCCCAAATAGGGCTCGTTTTCCAGAACTCGATTGAATTGACCCACATTATCGGCCTGGAGAGCGCAGAGATGATGTCGGCAATCTGAGCTGGTGTCAGAGACTCAAGTTGAACCTTTTCAAGCACCTGTGAGCTGATGATCCCCGTTCCCCGGGCTTGAGCCCCTATCACCGGTATCGTAACACCGACCACCACCACCAAGGCGAGGGGAATTACTATCAGATAGAGCCGGAGGCGCTTTTTCGGAGGCGGAAGCGCCAGGATGAGAAACAGTAAACCGGCAGCCAGACCGACAATGCCGCCGCGGGAGTAAGTGAATACGCTCAGCACACAAGCGGTTATGGACAGGACAAGGCTGAAAAGCTTCCAACGCCAATTCTTCCAGTAGAAAAACATGACGCCGTAAAGCAGTCCCACAGATCCGGTAAAGAAGACGAACGAGTTGGGGCCGAAGAAGCTTCCGTCAATCCGGAATACACCCGAATACATCGATATCGTCAGGCTTTCACGAGATAAATTTGCGGTATAAGTTACACCTTTATACAGCTCGAACAGCCCTGAGAAGAGGGAAAAGCAGGCACCGACGGTGAAGGCCTTGATGAGGCTTTCGAGCTCCCGCTCATCTTTAATATAAAGTCGGACATAGACGTAAACGGTTGAAGCCAACAGGAGGGGTATCAAATCAAGTATCCCGTTGATGGCGAAGCGGGAGACAAGGGTTGAGAAGATGATCGTGACCAGCCAAATCCCTAAAGGCTTACGTAACGGAGTAGGCCCGCGTCGTTCTCCGGTATAACCTCCTAGCTTATCGAGGATGATCACAAAGAAGTTAATAAGGAAAAAAAAGAGTGCAAGTGTGATGGGAAAATCTTTACTACCGAACTGGAAAATCAGTCCCATCGGCAGGAGAGCGACCATGACCCTCGCCCACCAGAGCCTCGCCTTCTCCAGGCTGAAGAACACGAATAGAGCCGCCGGGGCGATCAACCCAAAAGGAGCCAGTAGACCGACAAACAGACCCGAGTAGTAGGAGAAGTATACGAAGGTGATGGCGACGAGAACGCAGAGCAGGGCCAGTCCCGCCCAGCCGGCGTATCGGTAAACAGGATGACGGTGCTTTAGTTCGAGCTCGCTCACGGAACCCAGCGGGAGTAGCCGTAGATGTGGTCACGCCAGTACACACCGTCGAGGTCGGAGTAACGGACCCCCTGGGGCGAGCTCTCGGCCTGGATGAAGCGGTCGTCCCCGGCGTAGATACCGACGTGGCTGGGACCG
>DAOVLG010000156.1 GCA_030631385.1 Candidatus Coatesiibacteriota bacterium
CTACTGCTGGCTCCACCACGAGCTGGGCTCCACCCACCGGGTCAGCGTCGCGGTCGCCTTCTAAAGAGGAACTAATCGAACATGTGAGCGTATCTGAAAAGGCAAAGGCGGGCGAGGGGCGGCTTGAGCAGGCAATGGGCAACGTGGTATCATCCACCGTTGCCAGGCACCAATCATCTCAGGGAGAAATATGCAAAGAACGGCTTCAGCGCTTCTGGTTGTTTCGATCCTCGCGGGCGTTGCCCTGGCCGACGCGGTCAGCATAACCGTACCCTGGTTGACCATGGATCCCGGCGCCCGTCCCGGCGGAATGGGTAAGGCTTTCACCGCTATCGCCGACGACGTTCACGCCACCTACTACAACCCCGCCGGCCTGGCCTTCTTCTCCGGTCACATGGTGGGGGCCATGCACTCGGATCGAGCCGTCGAGGGCAACGACATCTACTACGACTACCTGGGCTATATCCAGAGCTTCGAGAAGATCGGCACCTTCGGCGTCTGGGCCCTCTACTCCAACGCCGGATTGATCGCAATCACCAAGGAAAATCCCCAGCCGATCGGTTACATGTCCGCCTACGGCTTATCCGTTGGCCTGTCGTACGGGTACGATGTGATTGAGGACTCGCTCGGCGTGGGCGGATCGGTAAAATTCATCTACGATCACCTCTCCAACGTCAACGTGGCCCAGGCCGTGGCCGCCGACGCGGGTATCCTCTGGCGGACGCCGCTCCCCAAGCTCTCTGTGGGCGCCGTGGTGATGAACCTCGGCTCCAACCTCGTCTATCAAAAGGTGCCCGAGTCCCTGCCGCGTCTTTTAAAACTGGGCCTGGCATATGAGATCCCCTTCAACGACGACCTGAACGAGCTGCGCTTCAGCTTCGACTACTCCAAGTATCTCCTGAAGCTAACCGATGATTTTGGAACGGAGCTCGCCGAAGCGGTGCTCGGGGTTGGCGGAGAGTACTGGTACGCCGACATCGTTGGCCTGCGTGTGGGCTACTACTACGACGAGTCGGGGGCGGTTGTGGGCACCAGCTTCGGTTTCAGCCTGCGTTACCTCGGCATCCAGTTCGATTTCGCGCAGCAGCCCGAGGGGGAGCTCTTCGGAATGAAAAACCGCTTCAGTATGAGCTACACCTTCTAGCTTTTCCCAGGACGACACGACTAAATAATGGGCGGGGACACCAACCCGCCCCTCAAAGCATGGGCGAGTCTACCGGGGGGCCACTCTGTATTTCGTAAGTTGACATAACAAACCGACTTGCGTATACTCCTTTGCCGCTCACCCACCGCACGACCGGAGTCATGCCGACCTACGAGTTCCGCTGTAAAGCCTGCGGTCACCGCTTTGAACGCTTCCTCTCCATCACCGCCGAGGATCCGGAGAGCTGTCCGGTCTGCGGTCGCGGTCCGATCCGGAGGCTGCCATCGTCCGGCGCCGGCTTGATCTTCAAGGGCTCCGGCTTTTACGCCACCGACTATCGCTCAGACTCCTACAAGGAGGCCGAGAAGAAGGAGCGGGAAACCGAGGTGCCCTCATCCACGAAGGTAAATAAAGAGGTTGAGAAGACACCCAGCACGGAGGAGTAGATGGCACAGAGGCCCATTATCATCACCGCAACCATCCTCTTATCCGTTCTTTACGGCTGCGGCGAGGAGGAAACGGTACTGGTCAGCGTCGGCGACGGCTCCGTGACCGTTGAGGACCTGCAACGCTCCGCCAGGCTCATGGGGAAGCAGGGGGCCATGCAGGAGGCAACCCGGGAGGGTAGGGAACGGCTCCTGGAGCGGACCGTCCAGGCAGAGGTCCTCTACCAAGCGGCCCTCGCCTCCGGGGTAGATGAGCTTCCCGACGTGCAGGCCCAGGTAGAACAGGCCGTCCGCGACATCGTGATCAGCAACTTCCTGCGCATAAGTTTCGCCAACTACGGCTTCTCCGAGGACGATCTCTTCGATTATTATCAGGGGCACACCGCCGAGCTGGTGTCCCTCCCCCAGGCCAACGCCCGACACATACTCCTCGATGACGAGGCCGAGGCCCGGGAGGTTTTCGCCGAGCTGCTGGCGGGAGCCGACTTCGCCAAGCTGGCCGACGCGCGCTCAAAGGACCGAATGAGCGGTATGAACGGCGGCCGACTACCGGTGGTGCGTCCCGATAACCAGGTGCTTCCGCCCCACATCCTCGAGGCCATCTTCAACGCCGGGGAGGGCGAGCCCTTCGGACCGCTCCAGAGCCGTATGGGCTGGCACGTTCTCGTGGTTGACGCCTTCAACCCAGGAAGACCCCTCTGTTTCGAGGAGGCCGAGCAACTCATCATCCGAGAACTACTCGTCCCGGAGAAGGATGTCGCCGCCTACTACGAGGCACACCGGGAGGAGTTCGACCGCCCTGACGCCGCGAGTCTGCGTTACATCCTGGTGGCCACCCGGGAGGAGGCGCTGGGGGTGATCGAGACGCTCAACGCCGGGAAGGATTTCGCCGAGCTGGCCCGTGAGGTCAGCCTCGATGCCGCCACCAGGGCCGACGGGGGTCTGATCCCCCAACTCCTCAGGGGACGTCCCCTCCCACTCTTCGCCGGAACCACCGACGCCGGAGTATTCGAGGAGAAAGCCTTCTGTCTTCCCCCGGGAGGGCTGAGCGAACCCTTCGAACTCTCCCGCGGCTGGGCGGTCATCCGGGTCGGCAACCTCATTCCCGGCTGGCAATTCGTTTACGACGAAGTCCGCGCGCGAGTCCAGACGGGGCTTTTCGAGACGCGGGTCCGAGAGATGGAGCAGGAGTTCTACGACTCCCTCGAACTTCAGATCGAGGTGACGCGCAACGAAGAGACCATCGAAAGCTACCTGAGGCGCCGAATAAAGGAATAAGATAACGGGGTAGGCGATAACGTTAACGGTGAGGTAACACTATGCAGTCTGACGCCCTAATCACGAGCGTTCTTTGGATACTCCTGGCAATCGGTCCGACCCTGGCCGAGGACGACCGGCCAATCGCCTGGATAGATGGCGAACCCTTCACTGTTGACGACATGGAACTAAGGGTCGCCGATCTTCCGCCCCAATACCAGGCGATGATCTCTACCGAGGAAGGCCGGCGGGCCTTCCTGGATCAGATCATCCAGGAGCAGGTGCTCTACCTGGGCGCTCTTGCGTCCGAACTGGACACCGACCCGAGAATCGCCCGTCAGATCGAGCAGTCCCGCATCCGCACCCTGGCCATTGCCTACTACGAGAAATACTTCGGCGAGTTCTACGGCTACACCTACGACGAGCTGCGTGATTACTACGACGGGCACCCGGACGAGTTCACGACCGACGCCCAGGTGCGCATGCGCCACATCCTCTACGCCACCGAAGAAGATGCCCTGGCGGGTAAGGCCCGGCTCGACGCCGGAGAGGTCTCCTTCTCAGACCTGGCCAAGGAGGAGACCCTGGACGTCAAAACCAAGCGGCTGGGTGGGATGCTGGGGTTGGTTACCCAGGACATGCCGATACCCCAGCTCGGAGCCGTACCTGAGCTGCAGACGGTGATCTTCGATCTGCCCATCGGCGAGGTCTCCGACCCGATCGAGAGCAACCTGGGCTGGCACCTGGTGTTGGTCGAAGAAAAGATCGAGGCCAAGATGCTGGACTTCGAGCGGGTTAAACCCCGGATCGCTGATTCCCTCCTCGTCCCCGAGGAGGAGGCGATCAGCTTCTACGAGGAGCACAAGGAGGAATACCTCGACGACATGCAGGTCCAGCTCCGAATCATCGTCTGCGAGGATGAGGACGACATAAAGGCGGCGTATCAGGCGCTGGAGAGAGGGGAGGGGTTCGAGCGCGTCGTAGAGCAGTACTCCGAGGACGAGACCAGCAAGCCCGACGGCGGGCTCCTGGGCTACCTGAAGCCCTCCTCGCCGATCGCAGCCCTGGGTCGGAAGGCCCGAAAGGTGATCAACCACGCCATTACAGAGCTGGAAGACGGACGGTACTCGGAACCGATCGAGGTGGACGACGGCTGGGTCATCGCCCTCCGGGAGGCCCACATCGAACCCCGGCAGAAGACCTACGAGGAGGTGCGCGGGTCGGTCCGCGGCCGCCTCATCACCGAGGCCAGCAACCAACGTAACGAGGAGATGTTCGAGGAGCTGCGCGAGCGCTTCGACGTGGAGATCAACGAGGAAAACCTCTTCGCCGAGCCCAAACCCAAGGAGAGCGCGGCCGAGTTGTACGCCCTGGCCGAGGTTGCCCCTCCGCCCACCGCCATAAACTACTACGGCAAGATCCTTCTATTCTACCCCGATTCCCCCGAGGCGGAGAAGTCCCAATTCATGACCGGCTTCCTCTACTCGGATAAGTTGAAAAACTACGACGAGGCCGAGGCGGCCTTCAACATCTACCTCGAGCGCTGGCCCGACGGTGATCTGGCCGAGAGCGCCCGCTACATGCTCGAACATATGCAGGACGAGGAGATCGAACTGCCCGACGGTCTTTAGGAGAGCGATGGTTGACGACTCTTTAGAAAACGGCGAGGAGCTTCCACCCACGAGATTGTTAATCCGGTCTAGAGACCTCACCAACTACTACCTGTTACCTCTCGACGATATGATTACCAAGGCAAAGGACCGCTACGAACTCGTCATGAAGGCGTCCAGGATCGCCCGAGAGATAAATGCGGCCAGGCTGCGGTACGGGGTCCCGATGCCGGAGAAGGCGACGGTGGTCTCCCTCAACGAAATCCTGGCCTCCAAGATCCTCGAACCCCGAAAACCAACGGACCTACTCGAACCCACCGAGGATCTGGTAGAGTAGACGTTCCTCTGGTCTCGGCTCGCCAGGACCCGGGCGTCCCCTCTACTCGCCCAACCAATCCCTTGTCCTCTAAGGCTATCTTTTCCTATAATGTCCGGGTAATCAACCAATCGAAAGGACCGAGGTGTTGGAACAGACCAACGATGGGATCACGGTCGGGGTCTACGGCAACAGCTTCACCTTTACCAACGTTGAGAACCCGGCTCAACTCCACCGCGCGGCGATCCGATTGGAATCACGCATGAAGGAGCTTGCCGAGAAGTGGCGGATCGTCAGCCCGGTCAAACTGGCGATCATGGCCGCCCTGGAGATGAGCATCGAGCTGGAGGCCATATCTTATGAACAAGAGCGTGGGAAGAGGGTCACCAGATCAATCCTGGCGTCCCTGGACCGCAGTCTTACCCAACCTACCCAAGATGATGCGCAGCCCACCGACTCTGACCCCTTCCTCCTGACCTAGGCCACGATGTAGGGTCGCCCCGCAGCGGTGCACAGGGCGTGATTAAATCGGCGGGGCGTAGAAGCCCCGCCCTACCGGCCCGCAACTCGCCCCACGCCACGAGTCGGCAAACTCTTCAGGCGATAACCTTTTAATTCAACCCTCCTACGTCTAAAGCTGGTATCCCAGTCCGAAGATCATGCGCACGGACAGCCCGACCCGCTCCCCCACCGGCAGCACAAGAGCCGAATCCAAGA
>DAOVLG010000090.1 GCA_030631385.1 Candidatus Coatesiibacteriota bacterium
CGTCCAGGGTCAGGGTAAAAATAGACCTTCCGGTGGAGATGAAGGGTTCGTAGAGATCCCCGACCTTGGGGCGCATCTCCCGGGGCAGCTCGAGGGCCAGCGGTCCGCCGATGAAGTGGATGGTGAGCGTTTCTGGCGTGTCATGCATGGGTCGGGGGTAGGGGGTGTGACGACCAGCCGATCCTCTTCAATAACCTCAACGTCTCCTCGACCGGCAGACCGATGACGTTGGTGAGTGAGCCCTCGATCCGCTCCACCAGGTTCCACTCCTCGTCCTGAACGGCGTAGGCGCCGGCTTTGTCCAAAGCTGAACCGGTGGCAACGTAGGCTTCGATCTCCTCGGGGGTCAACGGTCGGATCCAGACCCGGCTGTTCACACTGGTGGTAAGCGGCTTCCCTTCGGGTGCGATCATCACGGCCACGCCGGTCGTCACGGTGTGCTCGGCACCCGAGAGACCGGCAAGCATGGTGCGCGCCTCCGCCTCGTCCCGGGGTTTTCCGAGGACCTTCCCCTCGAACCCGACGATGGTGTCAGCCGCCAGCACCACCTCGCCGGGTCCGCGCGACCTCGCCACCACCCGGGCCTTTAACACTGCGAGCTTCACGGCCTGGACCGGATTGTCGTCGGGCCAGTCTTCGTTGATACTCGGTACGATTACGGTGGAGGAAACCCCGGCTTCTTCCAGCAGCTTTCGTCGCCGGGGGCTTCCGCTGGCAAGTACGATCGGCCTAACCGGTCGGCTCATGGGCCTCGCTTAGTCTCTGTTTCTTTGGATTCGATCTTTGGCGCCAAGCGGACCGTTCTTATTCGTCTGGGTGTAGCTTCGATCACCTCGAGCCTGTACCCGCCGTTCTCGATGACCTCACCCCGCTTGGGGATGTGTCCCAGCTCGGCGATGATGAAGCCGCCGAGGCTTTCGTAGTCCTCATCGGGAAGGATACAGCCCACCGCTTCGTTGACCTCCTCGATGTCGCACCGGGCGTCTACCAAGAAGGAACCATCATCCAGCTTGTGGATCAACTGTTCGTCCTCGTCGAACTCGTCCTCGATCTCCCCCACGATCTCCTCGAGAATATCCTCGATGGTCACTATGCCGGCGGTTCCGCCGTACTCGTCCACCACGATGGCAATCTGGTTCTTCGTGGCCTGGAACTGGGCGAGGAGCTTGCCGATCAGCTTGGTTTCAGGGACGAAGACCGGCTCGTGGAGAAATTCTTCGGGGATGGGTTCTTCACCGTTGGCCGTGTCGAGGGTCAGTAGTTCCTTGACGTAGAGGATGCCCCGGATGTCGTCAATGGTTCCGGAATAGACCGGCACGCGGGAGTGTCCCCGTTGGGTGACCATCCCGATCACCTCTCCCCGGGACGTCTCGATGTCCAGACAGAAGACGTCGATTCGGGGAACCATCACCTCCTTGACCGTTTTTTCGGGGAAATCGGCGAGCTGGCGGGCCATCTCACGCGCCTGCTCGGCCACCTCATCCTCATCCTGGGTGGGAGACAGGTAGGGGGTGAGCCAGCCGAAGGGGTCGTCCCGATCGTACGAGTTTCCGGCAAGTTTGAATAGGGGCCAGGCGAGGAGATGGATCATGAGCCAGACCGGCCAGACAACGATGGCAAGAGGCCAGAGGATTCCCCGCAGTGCCCGGGAGGACCGCCCGCCCCGGCCCAGAGTACGGGGAAGAAGAACGATCAGGAGGGAAACCAGGATCGCCGTCAAGGACCAGCCGACCCAGACAGCCCAGCTCGCGTTGACCAGACCGCTGAAGAGGGCCTGGCCGGTAATAACAGCCCCGACGCCGGTTACGCACAGAAGGATGGGAAAGAGACGCAGGACCCACCGGTGAAGGCCCTTTTCTTCGTCTTCGCGCCGGCGGAGGGGACTCAGCTGGGAGAGGGAGAGATTTACCCCGAAGGAGATCAGGAGGAAAACACCGAAGAGGACGGCCTCCAACCACAGTACGCCGGTCATCGGCCCACCTCCCTAACCGGAGCGGGCCGGCCTGCCGGACTTGATCTCGGGGGAATATTTTCCGATTGGGCGGGATCGTCGTTCGGCTCCCGCCCCTCGGTACTGGGAGGGTAGTCGGAAAGCTCCGCTTCCATCGCTTGGAACGCCTCCTGGGAGGGGTAAGGATCGCCGTCAAAGCGCGGCTTCGTTGAAGGAGCCGCCCTGTTGGTTAACTCCTTCCACACACTCACCTTAGCATAGAAACGCTGAGACGTCAATTCGATCAGACCCCACCCGTCTTTAGTCTTAGGTTTACCTCGAGAACATCTATCAGGGGTATCAGCTCTTCGGAAGCCGCTGGGATCTCGTCAAGGTAACCACGCGCCTCTTGGTAGTTGCCCCGGCTGAACTCGAGGAGCGCCAGGAGATAAACCGACTCCGGCGATGACCTGATCCGGTACACCGCCTCCGCCGCCTCGGCCCCGATGCGGAGGTATCCCTCGATGACGCTGCCGGAGGGGTCGTCGGGCAACCTCTCGGAGAAGGCGATCGCCTCCTCGGTCGGCCTGAACCACCGGGGAAGTATATCTAGCAGACCGGTGGTTGAGACTCCGGTCTCCAGCATACACAGGCCCCATACCGCCCCGCGGTAGGCCGCCCGGGCGATCTTGCCCAAGCTGACAAGGCTCTCCGGCGCTATGTTCCGGGCCTGTTCCAGAAGCTGAGGGCCCAGGGGCGAGAGCGGGTCCATGCCTGTAAGGGTAACGACCCGGCAGATGTACGGGTCGGCGGCCATGCACCGCAGCCGGGCCGGGAACCCCATCCCGTTCCGCAGGTGCTCATCATCGGTGTCCAGTTCGCAGAGGTCGGAAAAGCCGGTGACCCGCGAGTACCTCCAAGGCTCCCCGGGCATGAGGGGACGGTTGACGGAGTCCAGCGTAGGCGAATCGTGGTAGCGCAGACGGAGGGTCAGCCCGAGGGGCACCCGGATTCCAGCGCCCAGGAGGGGGGAGATGGCGTTGATGGTCAACTGGGTGGCCCCGCCGCCCTTCGCCCACCGCCGGGCGAAATCGAGCTGGGCTGCCCGGCGAACCTGACCGTACAGGGTGGGGTAGACGGGTCCCAGGGGTCCCCGGTTGAGGTTCCCAAGCTCGTCAATGACCAGGACGTCGGGGCGGAAATCCTCCACAGCGGTGAGCTCCAGCGGGCCGAAGAGGGCGTCGTCACCCTCGCCGAAGTACAGCGAACCCGGGGTGAGTTCCCGCAGGAAGTCCTCCGCTCCCATCCTTGCGAGCCGACCCGAGGGGGTCCGGTCGGCTACCATCAACGAGAAGGTCCACCAACCGAGCGAGAGCGCGATGGCAATACAGGCGAGGACCGTACCGAGCGCCTTGCGCTCGGTGAGACGCCGTTTCAGCCACTCGGCGCCGAAGGCGGTCCACACCGCCACGATCATGATCACCGGGGTGAGGTAGTCCAGGGGATCCACGATCCGGTAGAAGAGCAGAATAACGACGCTTATGAGCGGCGCAAACAGGCTGGCAATCGCCAGGCCCCGGCTCCGTTTGAACATCTCGGCCAGGCCGAGGGGAACGAGCGCCCAGAGGAGCCAGGGGATGGAATCGGAGAGTAGGCCACCGGCGGCGGGAAGAGCCGATTCGAAACGGCCACCCTCGATGAAACTGTAGGCGTAGGACTTTCCGGTCAGGTGCGCCCAGAGGTTGGGCAGGTTGCCCACCATGCCGTAGTCGTAACCCGCGTCGGCTCCCGCCCGGATCGGCAGGTACAGGTATGCCGAAAGGGGAACGAGAAGGGCCGCTGCGGCAAGGCCGACCCAGAGCGCTTTCTTTCCCCTTCCCACCTCCCGGAATGATTTCCACAGGCCCCAGAGGATCAGGGGTAGGAGCACCGCTCCGGAGTAGTGGTTGGTCAACGCCAGTCCGGTTAGGAGAACGAGCATCAGGCCGTCGGTCGGGGATGCTTCCCCTCTCCTGGAACCGGTAGCCCTGGCAACGGAGAGAAAAACCGCCCCCAGCAGCAGATGCTGGAGGGAATGGACCTCGTAGGTGAGCGCCTGGCCGGTGACCAGGGGCCCGCAGACCCACACCAGCATGCCGATCAGCGCGGAGATTTTTGACAAGCCGAACTCACGCAACCCCAACCAGAGGAGTGCCGCACCGGCCGCCGCCGACAGCAGGGCGAGGATGTTCGCGGTTAGTGCGTAAGATACATCGAGGCCGCGCCCCAGACCGAGGAGCCCGTGGGAGAGAAGGGTGAAGGTGGGGTAGCCCGGGGAGTGGGCGATGCCGAGGTTCGCCGCCGCGCCGAGGAGTTCCGCCGAATCGCCGATGAATAGCTCCGGCGCAACGAAAAGACCCCCGAGGATCAGGGACCCGGTAAAGATCGCCGCGGTCCAGATTAGGTCACGCCGGGTCATCGTTTCTCGGCGGATTGGAGCCGGGCCATCTCGGCGTAGCGACCGTTTTTGGCCATCAGTTCCTCGTGGGTGCCCCTCTCGATCACGCGGCCGTCCTCGATGAAGATGATCCGGTCGGCGTTCCTCACCGTGGACAACCGGTGCGCAACGACGAGGACGGTGCGCCCCGGGAGAGCGCGCGTCAGGGCGGCGTTGATCCGGTCCTCGCTCTCGGAATCAAGGTTGGCCGTGGGCTCGTCCAGGGCCAGGATCTGCGGATCGCGCAGGAGGGCCCGGGCGATGGCCAACCTCTGCCCCTCACCGCCGGAGAGCTGCCCGCCACGCTCACCGACCTCGCTCTCGATCCCGTCGGGGAGGCGCTTAACGACATCGTCAACCTGGGCCAGCTCGAGCTTCTCCCAGAGCTCCCCCACCCCGGCCGTCGGCTTGGCCAGGCGCAGGTTCTCCGCGACGCTGCCCGCGGTCAGGGTGATCTCCTGGGGAACCAGGGCCTGGAGGCGTGCCAGGACGGCCTGGTCGTAGCCGTTTCGGGGTCGTTCGTCGAGGAGGACACGCCCCTCCGTCGGCTCCAACAGTCCCAGGGCCAGGTTGAGGATGGTTGACTTCCCGGCGCCGCTCGGACCCACGATGGCCGTTACCCTGCCCTTGGGGGCGATGAAGCTGACCTTCTCCAGGATCAGTTCCCCGCCGACTCGGTAGGACACACCCTCAAAGGAGAGCTCACCTTCGATCTCAACGGTCATCTCAGCCAGCTTACGACCCTCTCTTGGTCCGTCGAGAAGCCTCGGATTCGGCAGCACCTTGAGTTTTACCTTTCCAAGGGGCAGCTCCTCGGGTGCGCCGCCGATCGGCCACCGGAGAACCGCCGCGACACGGCCGATCTGGATCCCCGCCGGCGCGAGTCTCAAACGGGCCCGGGATAAGGACTTGAGCGGCTCGAAGGCGACGGCGACCAGCCCCAGGAGCTCGAAGAGGGAGCCGGTGGTCATCGCCCCCCCCCGCACCAGACCGGCGCCGTAGATGAGCATCCCCATCAGCCCGGCGCCGGCCAGCAACTGGACCAGCCCGCGGAAGGCGCTGGTGACCATCTCGCCCTTGAGCCTGTTTCTGAAGTACCGGTAAGCCAGCTCCTTGAACCTCACCGATTCACGCCCAGCGGCGCCGTAAGCGGTTACGATCTCGACGGCAGACAGCCTCTCCCCGGCGTAACCGTAGATCCGGGCCGATGTGTCGGCCACCCGCTCGGCATAACGGCGCTGGTGGCGGTTGAAGAAAGCAACCGATAGACCCAGCAGCACGAAAACAGCCACCAGGTAGAGCCCGAGCTGCCAGTGTCTGAGTATCACCACCGTTCCGACGATGAGGACGGTCAACGCGTTGCGGACCACCTCGCGCAGGGTCATGGTCGCCTCGTTGAACCCCTGGGTGTTCTCGTGGACCCGGGAGAGGAGCTCGCCCGTCTTGGATCGGGTGAAATCGGAGTAGGGCACACCGAGGACCCTCTCCATGCAGGCCCGACGGACCCGCGCCGTCAGGTCCAGACCGATACGGGCGGAGGCGTAGATCCCCAGGAAAGAGAAAAAGCCGCCGGCGAACATGACCCCGGCCATCGCTGTGGGCAGGAGCCAGAGAGCCGCGGCGTGTGGATCGGCGAATCCCCAGGATTCCAGGGTGGTGAGCACCGCCGGTGTCTCCCCGCCCAGGGTGTCCACCAGCCAGCCTAAAAGGATCGGGAAGGCGGTCTCGAGCCCGGCGGCCAGCAGCGAGCCGACGACGGTGATCACCGCCGGCAGCTTGTAGCGCCAGAGGTAACCCCGCAGCGCCTTCCCCAGGGGGAGAAGGGGGGACCGACCGGACTCTACTTTTTTTTCCATCTTTTTAAGAACAGCTTTTATTATCGGATTAACCGAACCTCTTATCCCTCGTATTTACAAGCAACTAAGAAAAGGGGCAAGTGTAGGAATCGGGTTTTTTTAAGTGGCAGGCAGCGGGGTGAATCTTTTGAACGACAATGAAGAATTACAGGACGATTCCGTACGTCACATTTTATTGGTTACTCATGAGTTAGATGGAGATGATAACGCGCTGCTCCTGTAAACAACTAATCCGCTGGATTCAATCCCCATAAAAAAACTCTTTTAAATGATCCAAATTGATAAGTCGGTCCGAAACCGGCAAGCGATCCTTCTATATCGAAATTAAACCTGTCTCGACGGGGGTAGGATACCACCAAAACCGGGCAAAAAAAAGGAGCCCGGACTCGGGCCCCCGCTACAGCTCGATTCCTCAGCCGCTTCCTCGGGAGCAGGCCGCGGTCGAGTCATGGGCGACACCGAGCACACCCAGGCCGCCCGTGATCAACCTTCGCACGGGACCGCCGCATTGAGGGCACTCCCGGAGCGGCTCGTCGGTGATCCGCTGACGGGTCTCAAAACGATGGCCGCAGTCGGAGCACCTGTACGCGTAGGTTATCAAGCCAACCCCCA
>DAOVLG010000218.1 GCA_030631385.1 Candidatus Coatesiibacteriota bacterium
CGTTTCAAAATCGGGCGAAAGGGTGGTGATGGAGCCGGGGTCGTCGGGATCGTCCAGATGGCGGAGAGCCGGTCCCTCGTCGTCTACGGCCAAGAAGACGACCGAGAAGTCCCGGATGCCCGGGGCGGGGAAGAGGTCCGCCGTGAGGTTGAAGGTGAGCTGCTCGGCCTCGCCCCCCTCCGCCGGGACGCGGAATATCTCCCAGTCCCCGTCTGAGTCGGAGGCGTACATCACCCAGCGCCCGTCGGCGGAGAAGGCCGGGGAGTCCTTGAGCCCCCGGGTGAAGGTCAACTGGCGCAGCTCGCCCGTTTCCAGGTCGTAGAGGTAGACCTCCTCGGCGCCGCCGGTCCGGGCGGTGAAGGCCAGGCTGGGGTCGCCCCGGGAGGCGCAACCCCCCAACAGGGCCAGGGTTGCCAGGAGGACGGCTGCGGTTGTCTTATGCTTCGTCATCGCCCACTCCGGGTTGAATGTCATCCGCCCCGTTGGGACGGGTATTTTAACTCAGGCACAACGGGCCTTGGGCACCCGAAAGATTTCCGAAGCTTCTAGCGTGGGTCCGCTCCACGCGAAGTTACCAAGCCCAAATGTCGTCGATTTCGTAAGTGCTTATATCCACAGCGGCTTCTAATACGATGTCACCGTTTTCTTTGTTGCAAACAATCCATGCGTACCCATGTTCATGTACGTCTGATAAAGTGAAGTGATAGGTGCCCTCTTCGTATTTGTCATCGAGGAATTGTAGGACTGGTGCCAGCACTCGCCGAATGCGCTCGTTGTCGTAAACAACCCCTGAAATCGGTTCATATGAGAAAACAACGGGCTTTACGTTTCCATCATAATCTACTTCCCAGGCTCTGCAGTTGTTTTTGTTAGGACTGGTAAACGTGAGTTCCCAAATGGAGCCCTTCAGTAAAAGCCCGTCTCTATCTACAATTCCTTCAAAGCGTGATAAATGTGCATCGGGGTCCCAATCGTTGACGTAATCTTCGACGAGGTCCATGGCCCAATCAAAGGAACCCTTCTCAAAGGAATCCTTCTCTATGGCACACGCCAGGAAGAGGACGACCAGAACGCCAAGTAGTATCCGTTTCATCTCGCCCTACCTCCTCATTTCGATTTTGAGGGCCATTTTTTCTCAAAGTCTTTAGTTCCTTCGTAGGGCGGGGTTTCCTAACCCCGCCGCCGCTTTGCGGTTATTATGCCTTTTTCGGCGGGGATGGGAATCCCCGCCCTACGGGGCGAATTGTAGGTTTTTTCGTAGGACGGGGTTTTCCCTTCGAGCGCATATACCCAACCCCGCCGCCGTTTAGCGGTTATTATGCCCTTTTCGGCGGGGATTCAATCCCCACCCTACATCCATAGGTCGGAAATGCCTTTTTTTAGTCCAAATAAGGGTTGTGATCCCTATTTCAAAGGTCTCAAGATACCAGACGGGGCGGTCCGGGTAAAGCTACAGGCGCAGGAGGAGGATGTGGTTGGTGTTCTGGTCAATGAGGTAGAGCCGGTCCACCCGGGAGCCGGTGACGGACCAGGGCCGGAGCGATTTCACCCCGGGCTCCCTCCGGCGCGTGGGCGCCAGTGGTTTGAGGCGGTCCTTCTCCCAGTGCACCGCCCCCAGCTCGAGCTGACCCAGGGGGGTCAGATCGGTGTCGAAGAACTGGAGCCGGTTGTTGTCCCCGCCCTCGGCCACCACCAGGAACCCCTCCCGGGTCACGACGAGGTCGGTTGGAGAGCGGAACTGGCCCAGCGCCGCCCCGTAGCCGACCAGCTCGACCTGGAACCTGCCCTCCCGGTCGTAGACCATGATCCGGTTGGCCCCGGTGTCCAGGACGTAGATGCGTCCGTCGGGCCCCACGCAGAGCTTCTCGGGCCGGGGCAGGATGCCCCCCTCCGCCGGTCGGAGGCCGACCTCGAACTCGACCCTCCCGGAGATACCGAAGGCCTGGAGCCGCCGGTTCCCGGTGTCGGCCACGATCAACCGTTCACCGTCGTGGTCCAGGTCTAACGGGAGGGTGAGGCTTCCCCGGGCCTGGCCCATGCCGCCGAAGACCTGCATCAGGCCGCCGTCGTCGTCGAACTTCTTCAACTCGTGGTTCTGGCTGTCGGCGATCCAGAGGTAGCCCAGATCGTCCACGGCCACCGCCGCCGGGTTGAGAAACGTCCTTCCGCCGCCGCCCTTGCCCAGGGTCTTCAACCGAAGGCCCTGCAGTCGGCCGGCCCCGGGGAGCGAGGCGCGTCGGCTGGAGAACTCGGCCAGGGCGCGCTCGATGGGGTAACGGTGGACAAGGTTGCGGTAGTACTCGACGATGAAGAGCTCCCCCGCGTACTCGTGGATGCTAAAGGGCACCAGGGAGGTGAGCCCCAGGCGGGCGTCGGCGGAAAGATCGAGGAGCTTCTTGGGGGCGTCGGTGGAGAGGACGTCCCTGAGCCGGTCGAGAGCAAGGGTTTCCGGCTTCGCGGGTTTCGGCATCCGAGGTTCGGGCTTCCTCCTGCGCCGCTCGACCTTGACGCGGTGCTTGGTGAGCTTTACGACGGGAAGCTCCTTCTCCGCCTCTCTCTCCACCTCGGGTACGGCCTTGGCCCCCGCCGCGAAGGGCATGTCGGCGCCGAAGATGCAGACCCGGTTCCGGCCGCTCTCTTTGGCGGCGTAGAGGGCCTTGTCGGTGCTCTCGATCAGCGACTCGACGCTGTCGCAGTGCTCGGGGTAGGCCGACACGCCGAAGCTCGTTGTTATCTTGAAACCCAGGCCCTCCTCGGGTACGGCGATGGGTGAATCGGCCAGCTCGACCCGGGCCGCCTCGGCGCGTTTTGCCATCTCCTCGGCGGTGATACCCGGAACCACGACCGCCAGCTCCTCGCCGCCGTAGCGCGCCGCGAAGCCGCCGCCGGCCATCCCGTTGATCAGCGATCCCGCCAGGCCGAGGGCCCGGTCGCCGATGGTGTGGCCGTAGGTGTCGTTGACCCGCTTGAAGTGGTCCAGGTCGGCCAGGGCCATGGCGAGATTTTTTTTACCGCTTCTCGCCTCGTTGAAGTGATGGCGGATCTGCTCGTCGAAGAAGGCGCGGTTGTAGAGACGGGTCACCACGTCGAGCTGGGCCAGCTCGTCGCGCAGGAGCCGGACCAGGAGCTCGGCGAAGCCCTCGGCGGCCACCAGGTCGCTCTCGCCCAAAAGCTCCCGCTCCAGCTCGAAGATGTCCAGGCGGCCGTAGAGCTGGCCGCGGCTGTAGAGAGGGAGGGAGAAGAGCGGTTCCTCCTCCTTCGGTTTGGGGAAGTCCTCGAGGGTGACGATGAAGCTGGGTGCGTCGCCGATCAGGGCGGTGGGCAGGGGGCAGCGGTCAGGGTAGAGCACCACCCGGGGGTGGCGGCAGGCGCAGATCCTCACCAACCGGGAGAGGACCTCGCGGAAGAGCACGCCGAGGTCCCGGTTGGTCCGGGCCAGGCGCAGAACCTCTCTAAACGCGCCGGCGACGCTGGACTCGCTCATCACCGCCCCGATGGGGTATTTCGGCCGTGTCGGATGGCCCGAAGTCGTAACCGCAACAAGCTTACCACGACCGGCGGACGGTTGCCAGCCATAAGGGGGTGGCGCCCGCGGCAGGCTTGAGCTAGAATCCCACTTTACCCCTCCACCCCGGTGGTCCCCCATGCCCCTGGCCTGGTTGAAGAGGCTCTGGCACCGGTTCACCACCTGGCTGGTCGGCCACAAGGATCCAAAAGAGGTGGCCCTGGGCTTGGCCATCGGCGCCGCGGTGTCCCTCACACCGCTGATCGGCCTCCACGCCGTGCTGGCGGTGCTGTTGGCCTCGATCACCCCCTCCAACCGTCTGGCCGCCGTCATCGGCACCCAGGTGGGCAACCCCTTCACCCTGCCGTTTTTCTTCTGGCTGGAGTACCGAATCGGGAGCTGGATCACCGGGGTGCAGGTGAAGACGTCGCTCAGCTTCTCCCACATCGGCCTGGAGGAGGCGGCCGAGCGCATGGTGCAGCTCTTCGGCGAGGCGGCCTGGCCCTACTCGGTGGGGATGCTGGTCCTGGCCGTGGGTGTCGGACTGCTGGTCTACACGCTGACGGTGCTGGTGGCCAAGGCGCTGCACCTGCGGATGAGACGCCACCTGGTTGATGGCGATCCGTATGAGGAACCTCCACAAACTATCAACAGATAAAACGCGACCTTTTATGAACAGGACCTTTGATAAACTTTATATAGGCACACGGTCTACTGTATAGCTACACCTAAGAAATTCCATACGATGCTAAAAAGACGAAGGTAAAAAACAGTTAATATACCCTTTTTGCATTCGATGCGTGAGGCGGTGGCACAGGTTTTTGCACTATGTGGCCTTGCATACTTTTTCCAAGTGATAAAAGCGC
>DAOVLG010000404.1 GCA_030631385.1 Candidatus Coatesiibacteriota bacterium
GCAACAGTTGTCATCCAGAGCTTCGGCACCTTGGGCACCTGGGCCACCAACCTCCTCCACGACAACGGTTGCACCATCATCGGCCTCACCGACGTTTACGGCGGTGTATACAATCCGAAAGGACTGAACCCCTACGACGCCGTCGAGCGCGCCATGAAACCCGAGGAAAGCGTCAGCAACCTCCTCCCCGGGGATAAAATTACCAACGAGGAGCTTCTGGCCCTCGAATGCGACGTGCTGGCCCCCTGCGCCCTGCAGAACCAACTCACCGAGAAGAACTCCGGCAAGGTCAAGGCTAAGATCATCGCCGAAGGCGCCAACGGACCCACCACCCCCGAGGCCGACAAACTCTTCTTCGAGAAGGGAATAGGAGTCATTCCCGACTTCCTCGCCAACGCCGGAGGGGTGATCGTGAGCTACTTCGAGTGGGTCCAGGGGCTGGGCTTCCTCTTCTGGACGGAGCGGGAGGTCAACAACAAGCTGGCCCTCCTGATGAACCAGAACTTTGACAAGGTATACACCCTGGCCGGGGAAAAGGGGATCTCTATGCGCGACGCGGCCTACATCTTCGCCATTCAACGGGTGGCCGACGCCGTTCGTCTACGCGGCATCTACCCCTAGCGCCGAGCCAGCCGTTACATACCAAAGGAAGGCCCCTCACCGAGGGGCCTTATCTAATTCGTTGTGGACTGACCAGCCCTCCGTAAGCGGACAAGCGCTCTTTGCGTAACAGTCACCTAAACAATAGGTAACCGGTATGAAGAAAGGGGCGGTCGTACCGCCCCGATGGCCGCGCTCAATCCCTTCAAAAAAGCGACGACCAAGCCTAAGCCGATACCGGCTTCATTCGTACTCCTCGCAGTGCCAGACGCCGCCCTCGGGTTTGGGGAAGGTACAGGATTCCGCCCTATCGCACAGGCGGCAAAGCCCCTTCAGATCGTTCAGGGGGGTCTTCTTGACCTCGACCTTCGGCTTCACTTCCTCGGCCTTCTCCTCACCGTCGAACTCATCGCAGAAGCGGACGGGACGCCCGGCCTCGCGCGGGAAGGTGCAGGTGGCAGCGTTCTTGCACGTTTTACACAGACCGAGCGGTTCGTGGATCTTATCCGGAGTCGCGGTCTTCTCCTTCTCCGTCACTAAGACGTCCGTCATATCCATATTTGCTCCTTTTTCTTGATGAAGGACGACCGAAGATCGTTCCTCCTCAGTATCAAAATCGGGAGAGGTGGTTCCATCCAAATCAGATCCTTCGAATTCTTCTTCCTCCTCCCCGTCGTAAAGACGGGCGAGGACGTCCACATCACCCAGCAGAACGCTCGTCAGTTTCTCCGCGATTACGTCTCTTCGTTCCAGGCCTTCGAACTCATCGCACTCACTGACCGGTCGGTCAGGCAGGCGCGGGAAACGGCAATGATCCGCGTGCTTGCAGGTTTTACAAAGGCCGGTCATGATCTTGGTTTGTTTGGGAGCAGCGGGGGCTTTTTTCGTCGTTACCTTCGTTTTCAACCTATCGACCATTACTTCTCCTCCTCGCGCCGTTCAGGTGTAACCTTTGACAATCCCGATTTCCTTCCTTCCTGACTGTAATAAGGCAAGAGGTGTGCCAGTTTGCGTGATATTCGCCCCACACATAGCTTATTGCACATGCCGCGTGATTTCAACACGTTACACGCCTGTCCACCGACCAGGTATAAAAAAACGCCCTTCGAGCGTAATCAAACGTGCAAAAAGAGAACGAAGTCAAAAGAGGAGAATCTCACCACTGGGGAGAAACTCCTCAGCCATCACCCCGATTACACCTCCCCCTTTTCCCGGTAACGGTTCAATTTATCGCGGAGCGTTTTTCGATCAATCCCCAGGATCTTAGCCGCCTTGGATTTATTGTGACCCGCCTCTTCTAAAACGTTCTGGATGTACTCAGCCTCGACCTCCGCCAATGTGCGTGTCAGGCGGCCGTCCGACGGAGCGCTGTAACGCATGTGGGAAGGCAGGTCGGAGATATCTATGATCTCCTCCTCAACCATGACCATTAACCGGTGAATCAGGTTCTCCAGCTCCCTGACATTCCCCGGCCAACTGTAACCCATCAAAGCCCTTAGCGCTCCATCGGTAAAACTCGCCTCTCGCCTGTCCAATTCCTCCGCATACTTGCTGATGAATTCCCGCATGAGCAAGAGTACATCCTCGCCGCGCTCCCTCAGCGGCGGCAGCTCGATGTTGATCACGTTGAGTCTGTAGAA
>DAOVLG010000516.1 GCA_030631385.1 Candidatus Coatesiibacteriota bacterium
AGCGAGCTGGACCTCACCCGGCGCGGCGAGCTCTGGGAGCGATACCACCTCATCGTACCCGGGACGCCCACCGTGACCATCCTGCACCGCCGCGACGATCTGCAGGGACTTATGCGTATGGACCCCGCCGAGTGGCGCGATGCCTGGTACTTCGCCCCGCCTTACGCCGAGCTCACCGGAAGACCTCCCCCGCCGCCCGATCCCGGATAAAAACCGCCCGTCACGATGTTTTTACCCCTCACCCCATCCGAAAAAATGTAGGGCGGCCCCTCTGCGGGCCGCCTTTTTCACCCTCACCCCGGCCCGTACCTCGCAGATTGAGATGATGTAGTAGGGCGGGTCTTTGGGGATAGCCGGGATGATGTGAAAGAGGATCGGCTGGAGAATTATCTCGGCCCCAAGCACGATTCCGATGATATGAGCCCCAGGGTATACGTAACAGTCCCAGAACCCCCGCCAGGACGTATAATCAAGGGCATACAGGGCATAGACCTTGGGGTCGGAAGCGCTTCGGGCCATCGCGATTGCACTGGGGATCAAAGGAAACGAACTTGTGAGCAAGTTGAACAAGGATAAGCGCCGCAGCCGCCTTTATCTCAATCGGCATTCGCTTTGATGTAGCCATGTAGGGGCGGGGCTCCGCCCCCGCCCGCGGGCGACCGCAGAGGGTCGCCCCTACGAAGACCCCTTTTAATAGTATAAAGAGGCCTTCACCTGTATGCACGAGGCACACTAAGCAGTTCGGCGGCCCACTCAAGCGCTGTTTTCACCATCCATTCCGCAATCGGGGGATCCGGTAGGAGCGGATGATCGCCAGCTCGGTTACGACGGTGTTGATTGATGGCTCGGTGAACTCCATCAGCGCCAGGCGCACCTCGGCAAAGGGGTTCTCACCCGTTTCATGAAGTATTCCGCCTGTGCTTTGGGCAAAAAAAAACGTCGAGGTAACGCCTTTATTCCTGGAGCTTTTTTTTATGGTGAGACCCTCCTGGGCAGCTTGGGCTCGCAGTAGTACTCGGCCTGCTCGGAAAGCCAGAGAAGAGGCGAGAGCGATTTGAAGCGCTCGCGCAGCGTCCCCCAACCGACGCCCCGGTTCACCACGACCGCCGCGATCTCGGCCACGTACAGCGTGGCTCCGGGGAGGGGCCTTCGCTCGATAATCCGGCACTCGAGGTGGGCCGGGCAGTCGGCGATCCGCGGAGGGGTGACCTTCCACGAGGGCTCGAGGGTGAGTCCCAGGCGCCCGATGCGCTCCAGGCCCGTGTAGACCGGCTCGCCGGACTGCCAGAAGGCGAGGGCGAGTTCCGCGGGAACGACGTTGACCACGAACTCCTTGGACTTGCGCAGGTGCCGGTGGGCGAGGGTGTCCTCGGAAAGGGCCAGGCCCAGGAGCGGGGGTTCATCGGTGAGGAGGCTGAGTCGGGTCACCGGCTCCAGG
>DAOVLG010000220.1 GCA_030631385.1 Candidatus Coatesiibacteriota bacterium
AATCCTCATCCCCCATGTGGGGGCCAGACTCTTGATGGACCCAGACGATGTATGGTGGGGTGAACCGGTGCCCGCCGGGCGCATCCTGGTGGACGGCAAGGGAGTGGGCGACGTGGGACCGGTCGTCCTGCGCGACCGCAAGACCATGGCCGACGATGGTATCCTGGTCATCATCGTCGCCGTCAGCCGGCAGACCGGCGAGGTGCTCCGCGAGGTGGAGCTGGTGACGCGGGGGCTGGTCTACATAGACGAGAACGAGGAGTTCTTGGAGGAGGTCGCGGCACGGGTCCACGAGCTGATCGAGGAAGCGGAGCCCGAGGTGCGCGAGGACGAGGAGCTGTTCGCGGACTGGCTGAGACGTAAAACGCGGCGCTTCATCCAGAAGAAGCTGGAGCGCCGCCCACTGGTCGTCCCGGTAATTTACGAATTGTAGTAGATAAGGTTTGAGGGGGAAAGATGAGAGTTTACATTATTGGTTCTGGAACTTCTATTGATACAGGAATCCCTACAAGTACCCAGCTGTTTGATAAAGCACTAGAGCTACTTGTTAAAACTGATTTCTCAAGTGCAGATGAACAAATGATGCTAGATAGATTCAAAAAACTATATAATAATTACGTAATTGATTTCTTTAGAAAAAAACCTTTACTTGGAAGTAGAGGTTGGTTAAGCAGGTACAAAGACATATTCGATTATATGTTGGTGGAGGATTATTCAGATTACATTGATTTTACAGATAAAGTTAAGATAAAATCAAATATATACCCCGAAGATTTAATAGAACGTTTGATAACAATATCTCAACACCACAGACCAGATCGAGGAGCAGATGAGGATAACCTTATCGAAAGCATTCTTTCTCTATATTTTCAAACTATCTTTTTCTATGAACGAGAGTATATAATAAACCAAAAACACAAATGCGCTTACGATAGGATTGCAAAAGAAATTAATCATGAAAAAGACTTTATAATAACATTCAATTATGACACTATATTAGAAAGAAAACTGAAAGAGCTTGTTAAATTTGAAGATAGTAATTACTATATGACGGAAGCTCCTCAACCCAATCGTCAATATTATTATAAACCTCATAAATCTATTAATTGGTTCCAATGTGACGAATGCGGTAACTTGTTTATAGATTGGGAATATAGGCAACTCCCTGGTAATAGGGTTTTTACTAGTGGATTCCAGATATTGGAAACTCCATGCTGTGGTCATGATACAGCTAATCCTGTATTGGTTATGCCCTCCTCACATAAACATGATGATGAAATTTGGAGATATGGCTGGAAAATTGATGATAATGAGATGCAGCAGATAGAAGAATGCTTAAATCATGCTGATGAGGTTATTATTTCAGGCTACTCTTTACCTCAGCAAGACACCTATTTTAACGATGTTTTGTTTAATTCACTAGGGAGTAGAAGGGGGTGCGGTAAGAAAGTTAACATATTAATAGTAAGCAGTAATATTAAAGAAGCTTTTAGAGTAGGAAAAAAGCTACTATACTTATTATGTGCAAAAAGGTCTGAGAATGGCTTTGATAATAGAACACCGCTTTGGAGTATTTATTTATCAGAAAATAACTATAGTAATAGTGATGATCCTCGGGAGCATTGTAAACCTATTGAAGCATACTTGAATCGTGAATAGATGCAATATATTAAGTTACTCTAATATCTCCTTGGGGCGCCAGAGGGGCAACGATAATGTCGGGGAGGGTCTTTAAACCCTCCCGCGGATTGGCGTGAACACCCGCCCCTACTACCCTATCCCTTTGGGAGAGGGGCCGGGGGTGAGGGATAATTACTCCAAAATCTCCTCGTCCTCGGGACGCCAGGCGGGGTCAACGATGCATAAAAAAACAAACGGCTCCGAGCCCTCCGAGTTGTCAATCCATTGCACCGCCCCCGGCGGGACCTCCACGGCGTCACCCTGCTGAATGACGGCTTCTTCTTTGGCGATGTGGATTACCGCCGTACCGTCTACGACGAAGTAGAGCTCGTGGGTCTTCATCCGGTGCCTCTTGGAAACCTTCCCCGCGAGGAGGATCCCCTCGGCCAGGCTGTAGTGGCCGGTGAAGCCCTCGTCGTTGACCGGGTTGACCAGCTCGCGCAGGTGGACACCGTCGCCGGCGACGACCTTCTTCGAATTCATCAAGGACTTGATCCGCATGACCCCTCCAGGCGTTACGATTGAAGTGAGATTACCCGTCCCTCGTCGGGCTGTCAAGCCGGTGTTGCCGTTACTCGCGCTCTCCCTGCTTCTGGCAAGCTGCGGCGCAGACCTTGAGGGATTGATAAAAAATTACCTGTCCGACGATCCCGACACCTCCGGCAGGGCCGAGCGGGAGCTGTTGGTCCTGGGCGAGGAGGCGGTACCCGCGCTCGTGGACGCCTTCGAGTCCGCGACGGACCGGGAGAAACTGGGACGGTTGCTGGCAAATTTTGGCCCATCGGCCATAGAACCGTTGGTCGGGTTCGTGGAGGGGGAAAACGTCGGTCTGGCCGCCGACGCCGTCAATGCTCTTGCCGAGATGGGGGAGGATGCGGTCGGACCGCTGATCGTGGCCCTCGAGTCGGGTTCCGCTAGACACGCCGACCTGGCCGTCACGCTGGGGCGCATCGGCGAGCCCGCCTGGTCGCCGATGCTGGAACTCTTCGACTCCACGGATAACCCTGCGTTGAAAGGCATCCTCGCCGCCACCTTCTTCGCCTCCGGTGACACAGGACTCGCCGAGATGCTCATGCCCCGTATCGAGGACCCCGAGCTGGGAGACGCCCTCCTCTCCGCTGTCGTCGCCCACACACCACCGGATGAACTGGCCGGGAAGGTTGACGGAGAAACCGCCTGGCGGATCCTGAGCTTCATCCCCCTCGAACCGCTGGTGGGTCCCGTTTCCGAGCTTGTCCCACAATTTCACGAAGAAATTATCGAAGAACTCGGGGCGATGGCCTCCTCCCGGCTGGAGCAATCGTCCTTCGAAAGCGACCTCGTCCGGATGCACCTCTCCGGAGTCGCCGGCGAATGGAGCCGGGCTGCGTCCCACGGCTCCGGACCCTTCAACACGCTGGTCGTCTCCTTCGATGTGGAACGGGCTAACCCGGAGAGCGCCGACCTCCTCCGCGTGGCCCTTCTACACCACGGCGGACTCTACCTCATGTATCTGATTGACGGAGCCGAGGCTCTGGAGCAGAAGGAACCCGGACGTGCCCGACGGCTGGCGGCCCTTGCCGGCGAGGTCACCGGGGTGATCGAGGGGCTGATGGCCGCACCTGGTTAGAAGCCGGGCCACCGTAAAAAGGTGTATAATATGGGCGCGTAACAGGCCGGATGGCCGAGAGCCTCCCCGTACGTTCCGGCGGCCGGTGGCTCTCGGCCGCTCTTATTCTGGTCTTCTCAAGCCCGGCTATGCTAGAATCCCTCCGGAACACCATCCAGGCCAACAAGCAGCAAAGGTGCACACGATGAGCCAGGAGCTGCTCTCCTACATCCGGGTCATCGAGGATTTCCCAAAACCCGGGATCAGTTTCAAGGACATCACCACGCTCATCGGAAACCCGGAGGGCTTTAAAAAGACGCTCGACGAGCTGGAGGCGCTCTCGCGCGATGACCCGCCCGAGGTCATCGCCGGCATCGAGAGCCGCGGGTTCATCTTCGGCGCCGCCCTGGCCGATCGGTTCAACTGCGGTCTGGCACTGATCCGCAAAGAGGGAAAGCTGCCCGCCGCCACATTCTCGGCCAGCTATGAACTCGAGTACGGCACCGCCACCATCGAGGTCCACCAGGACGCCTTTACGCCCGGACAGAAGGTGCTCCTCGTGGACGACCTCCTCGCCACCGGCGGCACCGCAGCCGCCTCCGCCGATCTCATCGAGAAGGCCGGCGCCGTCGTCCAGGCCATTGACTTCGTTATCGAGCTCGACTTCCTCAACGGACGGGATAAACTAACCAAGTACAAGATCAACACCCTGATACACGCCTAAAAAAACGGATCTCGAACGCGGAATCTTCGCAAGCATACCGATTAATCTACATCGCGATAGTGCCACTCAACATTGTGGGGTTGGGGGAATAACAGATAAAAGAACCGTATAAGAGTTCGTACGCGGAGATAAGTTATCCAATAACAACTAAATCCTCCTCGCGACTGTGCCCCCCCAAGATGGGGGGATGGGGGAATAACAGATAAAAGAACCGTATAAGAGTTCGTACGCGGAGATAAGTTATCAAATAACAACTAAATCCTCCTCGCTACTGTGCCCCCCCAAGATGGGGGGTTGGGGGAATAACAGATAAAAGAACCGTATAAGAGTTCGTACGCGGAGATAAGTTATCAAATAACAACTAAATCCTC
>DAOVLG010000161.1 GCA_030631385.1 Candidatus Coatesiibacteriota bacterium
AGGCTATTTTTGAATACACTGGTTCTGAGTACTGGAAGCTCTGCGCCGACTGGGGAGATGTCACCCGCTACCTCTACCAAGCCGAGACCGGTAAGCTGATCTACACCCCCTACCGCTACCGACCGTTGGGCATCTGGCTGGCCGGAGGCGTCTCGGCGTTGACTGGGATGGACGTATCCTACGCCTTCGTTCTCAACAACACCCTCGCTGTTCTGGCAGCCGCGATCGGTTTCCTCCTCTACCTTAAACGTTTCCACGGTTTTAACCGCTACCTGGCGCTTCTGGGCAGCATCCTCTTTGTCACCTCGACCGCCGTCGTTTCGTCACTGCCATTCCCCCTGATAGACTCGCTTACCTACCCCTTGATCGTAGGAGTTTTTTGGTTCGCCCGAAGCAAAAAGCCGCTCCCCTTCATCGGAGTGTCACTGGTCGGGGTGCTGACCAAGGAGGTTATGGGAATCGCCGGGCCGCTCTACCTGGTCGCCAACCTGCGGCGGGGTCAGGGCTGGAAACAGAACCTGTCTACCACCGCCGTTTCGTTGGTGCCCGTGCTCGGTTATATCGCGGTGAGGCTCGTCGCCGGTGGCGGGATCGACGAGGTGAACTACGGGTACAACCTCCTGGCGGGCGAGTTCCCCAACTATTACGCACGTTTGTTGTACTGGGGCGGTCTCTGGATGATATCAATCAACACCTTCACCGCCTTCGGCTTCCTGTGGCTCGGGCTTTTCAACCTCCGCCGGGATAGGTTCCTCTTGAAGGCTTTTTTGATTGTCGCCATCCCGGTATTCCTGGCCACGGTTCTTTTCTCCGCGCGGATTTCGCGTCCCTTGGGCCTTCTCTTTCCCATCGTTATCCCCCTCTTCCTACTCTACTTCCGGCGCTTCGGGTTGGAGGATAGGCTCTAGTGGCCTGCGAGGAAGAGGGGGGGCGATGATGACGGAGTCTGTTCTGGATCGAATAATACAAGAGGTGGATCTGGTGGGTAACACGAGCGCTCATCTACATCGTCCTGATCTACTCACACGTCGGTTCACCACGTTACCGGGCCGGGGCGTTCAATCAACCTTACCTACTTTATCAACGAACCGGCCGATCAGCTCCTGACCGAGAATTACCCTGAGAAGAGAACCGCAGCCGAAACGGGGATAAGCCTAAAAAAAAGTGATGGGTGGAGGCTATCCAGTACCCATCGGGACACCGCCCTCTACCTCATCGGGACCGAGAGTGGGCGAGCTGATATACACTCCCTACCACTTTGACAACCTGGGTATCTGGTTGACCGGGATGGCTGTATCCTGCGCCCTCGTCTTCGACAACACCCTCGCCGTTCTAGCAGCCACGCTTCCCTTCCTCTCCTTCAGCTTTTAACGGCTTGGCCTGTTAAACCTTGGGAGGGACCGTTTTTCAAGGACAGCCTTCTTAACAGTCGTCATCTGAGGTGACCGTATCCCTCATCCTCTTCTCGGTGAGGATCATCCGGCACGTGGGTATTCTTTACCCCCTAATTATCCCGCTCTTTCTCATCTTTACTCGTAGGTTCGGGATGGGTGAAGGGTCAGAAACGATAGGAATCGGTGGATAGGGCATGCTGAAGTTGGAGCATCGATTTCAGAAGAGGTTGCCGGAACTGGCCTTCGCCGCCATCGTGGTCCTGTGGTTGGTCTGGGCCGTTTCCTGTTTCTACCTGAACGAGGACGCCTTCATATCCTTCCGCTACGTGCAAAACCTCGTTTCGGGAGATGGTCTGGTTTACAACCCCGGCGTCCACGACGAGGGCTACTCCAACCTCCTCTGGATCCTTCTCATCGGCCCCTTTTCCGCGGTGGGGATTCCACCGGAGGGGGTCGCCCCGGTGCTTGGTATCCTCTCCGGGGTACTGCTTCTCTACGTCGTCTGGTTGTTGGGAAAAAGGCTCTTCCCGGATAAGCGCTGGTTGCCGCTGGCGGCGCCCGGTTTCGTAGCCGCCGCCTACTCCATCGTCTACTGGGCCGGCTCGGGGTTGGAGACCGTGCCCTTCGCCCTCCTCCTCGCCGCCGCGGCGTACTTCCATCTCCGTGATGAACCGGGCCCGTTCCCCTGGACCGGCCTCTTCCTTGGTTTGGCGGCGCTTATGCGTCCCGAGGGCCTAGGATTCATCCCGGTCTTCATCGTTCATCAGCTATACTGTCGCTGGCGCAAAGTGAACACCGGTTCGGACTGGCGGGACCTCCTGCCGGCGCTGGGGCTGGTGGTGGCTCAGTTCATCTTCCGCAGGTTCTACTACGGGATGTGGTGGTCGCTGCCGGCCATCGTCAAGGTCGGCGGCACCTTTTTGCAGCTCAAGGGTGGTCTGGTATACCTGTTCCAGTGGGTCTTCCTCCGACCACCCCTCCTTCTGTTCGCCCTCGGTCTGTACGGTTTGATTCGTCGGTGGAAGCGGGCCAATGCCACACTCTTCGCCATGCTCCTGGCCGGTCAGGCGGTCTTCATCATCTACGCCGGCGGGGACTACATAGGCCATTTCCGCTTCTTGGTGACCGCCCTGGCCCCCCTGGCGCTCCTGGCCACCCTAGGCCTCGGGGAGGTTTCCGGGAAGCTCAGATCAAACTGGCGAATCGCTGTTCCAGTGTTCACTGCCGTAGCCGTCCTCTGGAGCCTGGCACTCTCTATAGGTCCGACTTTGGACCGCTGGGGGCGTCCGCCTGATCAACTGCACCAGAACCTCAAGGTCATGGCAGGAAGGTGGCTCTCGCGTGCCCTGCCGGCCGGCACCTGGATCGCCAGCGGCTCGGCGGGGGCCCTGCCCTACTTCGCAGAACTGCCCAGCATAGATTTTGCCGGCCTGTGCAACGCCGAGGCGGCCCTGGAGGGTGAGAGACGTGTCGAGGGGATGGTGGGGCATTTCATCGCCCACCCGGACCTGGTGATTCGACAGAGGCCCTGGGTGGTGGTGATCTACCCCAGTGCGAGGCCCGGCGGGGACATCGAGGCGTGGCTCACCGGCGAGTACGCCGCGCCGGGATACACCTTCGAGAACCTTTCCTTCCCCAACCGGGCCATGCTGGCCCACCCCCGCTTCGGCGAGCTGTACCAACCGATGCTGGTTCAGACCGCGCCGGATCTCTACTTCACCTTTTACGCCCTCCGGGGGGAGGCGGTCGAGCTGTGCCGCGCCGCCGGTGCGAGGGCCGTATACCCCTCTATTCCCAAGGGGATGGGTAAATACGACGGCGTTGACACCTCTTGACTGCTTTGGTAAACTCGCGACGTTATGAACATGTTTATCCAAACCATCTCCAAAGGAGCGCTATGACCGGCAGAGCGGGTCGCTTTGGTATCATGGTACTGCCGGTTCTTCTCTTTGTTCCACTAATCGTGGCGGCGCAGAACACGGAGTACCTCTACCCCATGGTGGACCTCCCTCCCGCGCCGCCCCTTCTAGTCAGGGCCGCGGACGTACCCAACGACACAGGTAACCGCCTCACCGTGAGCTGGACACGTTCGCTTGACGACGGCGGCGGGCAAAACAACGTCGTTTCCTACGTCATCCTGCGCAGGGAGGTCCCCGGTCCCGGGGACGGGGCCCAGACCGAGTTCTCGCTGGTAGACGACGAGGTTGACGCCGGTACCACGACGTACGACGACAAGACCTGCGAGCCCGACCACACCTACATCTATATGGTGGGTGCCAGTAACGGCGTCGCCCTGAGTTACTCCCGTCCCTCCAAGTCCACCACCGCGCGCTCCCACTTCTTCCACTCCGAGCGTTGGAACACCCTCATCGGTATCGTCGTACTGACCTTTCTGTTGGTCTACTTCATCTACAGCGCCCGTAAGGGGAAGGATCTCTTCATCCGGCGTATCGCCGGTCTGGACGCCGTCGAGGAGGCCCTGGGACGAGCAACCGAGATGGGCAAGCCGATCCTCTTCGTTTCGGGGCTCTCGACCATGGCCGACGTCGCGACCATCGCCGCGGTCAACATCCTGGGCCAGGTGGCCCGCAAGGCGGCTGTCTACGAGATCCGGCTAATCGTCCCCTGTTATGACCCCATCGTCATGGCCGTTGAACGTGAGGTGGTCAAGGAGGCCTATCTGGACTCCGGACGTCCCGACGCCTATAACCCCAACGATATCTACTTCGTCACCCAGTCCCAGTTTGCTTACGCGGCGGCGGTAAACGGTATCATGCTTCGAGAGAAGCCGGCGACGAACTTCTATATGGGGATGTTCTTCGCTGAATCGTTGCTCCTGGCCGAGACCGGCGCGTCCACCGGAGCGATCCAGATCGCGGGTACCGACGCCGTCGTGCAGATCCCGTTCTTCATCACCGCCTGCGACTACTGCATCATAGGGGAGGAGCTCTACGCGGCCAGCGCGTATATGAGCCGTGAACCCCTGCTTCTGGGCGGCTTAAAAGGACAGGATTGGGCTAAGTTCATCATCGGCGTGCTGATAGCCATCGGGGTCATCACCAGCTTCTTCACCACCTGGTTTTCCGACCTCTTCGTCGTCGGGTAGAGCCCGAAAGGAGATATGTGCGCAGACAGATCCCGCTTATGGTTGCTCTGGTCGCCGGCATCTTTGGGGCTCTGTCCTACGTCATCATGGATCCGGTGGTCCAGGGCCTGCGCGAACAGATGCTGGCCTGGCTCCGGCTCTTATCCGCCTTCGCCATCGGTCTGGGTATCGCCAGTTTCTTACGGAACCACGGTCGGAAGATGGTCCGCCAGGTTCCCGGCTGGGCCTTCAACGCCGTGGCCATCGCCAGTTTTCTCACGATGGCCATCGTGGGCCTTTTCGGTGGCATCGGCGAGGGGACGCTCTTCCGCCAGCTCTTCGATCACCTGCAGGCTCCGATGGAGTCAACGATGTTCAGCCTCCTGGCCTTCTTCATCGCCTCGGCGGCCTTCCGGGCCTTCCGCGCCCGCTCCAAGGAGGCCACCCTGCTTCTGGGAGCTGCGGTGATCATCATGCTGGGTCGGGTGATAGATGTGGATTGGTTGTCGAACATTACGGAATGGATCCTGGAAATCCCAAATGGTGCGGCCCAACGCGGGATCGTCATCGGCGTCGGTCTGGGGATCATCGCCACGGCCCTGAAGATCGTGCTCGGCATCGAACGAAGCTATCTCGGTGGTGAGTAAGATGAAAAAAACCGTTTTCGAGAAACTGCTGGTTATAGATCGTCGGTGGATCTTTTTAATTATCGGTATCGTGGTGGTCGCGGCGCTTATCCTGCCCATCCAGCCCTCCATCGGGATCACCGCGCCGGTGCAAAACTTCTTCGATGTGGTCGAAAGCTCCCCTGACGGCTCGGTGATCCTGGTCTCGATGGATCTGGGGCCCAGCACCCTGCCCGAGCTGGAGCCCATGCTCAAGGCCACCGTGCGCCACGCCCTGGACCTGGGACATAGGATCATCGCCATGA
>DAOVLG010000072.1 GCA_030631385.1 Candidatus Coatesiibacteriota bacterium
TATATCCTCGGAGAGGAGGTTCATCTCCGTGCGCAGCGCGCTGGCCTCGGTGACCTCGCCGGTGGTTATCTGTCTTTTGGCGTGGCGGATGCGGTCGCCGTTGATGGCCGCTCCGCGGAAGAGGTTGTCCACGGCGTCCTCCAGGGCGTGGAGGTAGCCGTAGGTGGTCACGGCGCGCTCGTAGGACTCCCACTCGGTTGAGATGACGAAGAGGCCGCTCCGGCCACGGATCACCAGGGTTCCGTCGGACAGCCTGCGGCTCTGGTATATCTCGCCCAGGAGCTGGGCGATCTCGGCCCGCTCGCCTGTGTCTTCCATGGGATCGTGGTCCGAGCCCAGGGAGGGACCGTCGTCCCGGTGCAGGCTTTTTGCCAGGAAGGCCACGAACTTGTCCCGCTGTTCGGCGTAGCCCTGATGGATGAGCTCGAGCAGGCGGTTCTGCGAGCTTGCCAGCACCGATGACATCATCTTGGAGGAGTCGGTGACCAGGTCGGCGATGACCGGTGAGAGTGAGTCGAGCGAGATTCGCTCCCGGCGTCCCTTGACGCTCGCCAGGCCGGCGGCGAATATGACCCGGCCGAAGACGTCGAGCTGCACCCCGACCCGCTCGTCCTGAATCTCGCCCCCGGTCTCCAGATACCCGAGCCTCGCCGAGAGGGAGACTCGTTTGCCCCGGACCGTCTCGCGGATGATGATCTCGGTGGGCGGGGCCTGGATCTCGAAGGTGGGCTCCCCGGGCCGCGTGTCTATCTCCTCGGTCAAGAAGGTGCTGCCAACGGGGGCGTAGCTCGGGCGGATCTTCCGGCTGAATAAATCAATGTAGTTCGAGCCGAAGGGGATCCACTCACCGATGATAAGGACAGGTGAACCACCGGCGAAGAGGAGCTCGTTGGTCTCTCTCACACTGTCTCCTTATCGTTTTCGCCGGGGAAACTCAGGCGCAGGAGCGTTGGGAAGTGGGGTCGGCTGGCGTAGGGCAGCCGGGGGATCTCCAGGCAGGGTATCTCCTCCTCGGCCCCGCACCTCGGACAGCTCCGGTACACGCGCTCGTTGCCCGTGGTGTAGACCCACCGCCCGCCGCAGTCGCATTGAACGAGGGGTTCCAGCTTCGTTCTCATCTCCAGCGGGATCGCGTCGGCCTCGTTCCTACCGCCGTCGGTCATCCGGTAGGCCGAGAAGAAGCCGTGATGGCTGCCGGTTAGCTCCAGGCGCTGGATCAGGCCCGATTTTTCCAGGACGGTCAGGTCCTCGAGCCCCTCCTGGCTCAGGCAGACATAGCGGGTATCGCCGTGCCAGTTGAACAGGACCGGCGCGGTGTCGTAGGGCAGGATGCCCCGCTCGCTGGCGAGGAAGAAGACGGCGTGGAGGGTGCTCTCCTTCAAGAAGCGCCGCAACCCCTCCGGGCCCTCCTCGCCCAGGAGCTGATCCAGCAGCCACAGGAGCCCGCGCTGGTGTTCGGTTAGAGCGTTCTTGGTCATTGGGCCTGATCCAGCTCCAGATTGTAGAAGCTGCCGAATCCCCGCTGAACCTTGATCTGTGTGACCGGAAGGTAGGTGGATAAACTCTCGCCGCCCAGTTCGGCGAAGGCCTCCAACAAGAAGTATGTGCCCGGCGGGATCCCCACGAGCTGGAACTCGCCGGAGAAGTTGGATCTGCCCGTCTTGTAGGCCCTGCCGGCGCGGTAGTCCTCCTCGGTGCGGTAGAGGTAGACCGTGGCTCCGGGCACCGGCGTGCCCCGGATGAGCACCTTCCCGACGACCACCCCGGTGGTCTGGGGGTCCATGCTCAGGGCCCCGGCGCCGGAGAAGCCGCCGCCGTCCAGGGTGGGGATATGCAGCGACTGGAAGATGCCGGTCAAGTCCCGCAGGCTGCCCTCGAAGCGCTCCGTGGGCAGGGTGGCGACGAAGGTGTAGCCGACCATGTTCCTGAGCACGAAGCAGGCGAGGTGGGTCGTGCGGCGGACCTCACCGGTGGCGGGGTCGGCGAGCTCCTGTTCGTAGATCGCGAGGTAGGGTTTGGCCTCGGCCAGCTCCGCCAGGACGGCGGTCAGCGGGTCCGCGGTGTCCGGTTCTTCCCTCCCCTTTTCCAGCTCCCGTTCGCGCTCGCGTGCCGCAGCGTCCTTGTAGGGGTTGCCCGTGGTCCCCTGGAGAAGGATCAGGGCCTCCATGACGGTGAGGTCACGGAGGATCACCTCGCCGGCGTCGGGGTCGTCGTCCCTCCCACCTTCCGGTTCGGCCTCATCGGCGGTCTGTTTGTCCGGGGCTTCAACGGGGAGCGCCTCGCCTTCGAGGGGTCCCACGAGGGGTTCCTCGGGAACGACCTCGCTGGGTAGCGGCAGGTAGACCGGCTCCCTTCCCTCCCAGGATTCGATTCTGTCCTGGACCGTGGTCTCCCGGCCCCGGATGCCGTACTGGCTCTTGGCCATCCTGCGCTGCTCCGAGGGCGAGGTCAGGCCGGCGAGGAGTTTACCGTAGGCCCGGAAGGTGATCTGGCCGTCGGGGCTCTCCAGGAGCACCAGGGCCGCACCCACGTTCTTGGTGATGCTCCAGCCCGCCGGGGCGGTGACCTGGAAGCCGTAGTCGGTGTTCTTGTAAGTCTGGCCGATGATCTCGCTCCGGCCGACGGCGGGCGTGACCGTCCCGCTGAGGAAAAACAGCAGGGCGACGAGACCGGCGACTGGACGGCGGAAGAGCTTCATGCGAAGTAAATTTTACCACATCATCGGGCGGGGCACTACGCGCCTTCCGCGAAGGCCGGCACCGGCATGATCTAAGGCGGGTCCGCTCCGGCGCTGCTTGTCAGCCCCGACATTTTGAGATATGATTAAACGCCTAGCCTTGGAGGCTGTCATGCTCGAGGGTTCCCTGGCCAAGACATCCCTGGGCACCGTCTTTCAACACATCGTCCATCAGACCCTGACCGGTCGGCTGACCGTACGGTCAGACGGGAGAGAGCTTCTCTACTTTTTCGTCCGGGGCAAGCTGCAGAACGCCACCAAGAATCCCGATGCCACCGGCTCCCGGCACCTGTTTAACCTGATCAAGGGCGATTTCCTCTTCGACGAGGCCCAGGACATTGATTCGCCGATCAGCCCCGAGCTGACCACCTTCCGCTGGCTCTTGGACCGATCCCTGGAGACCGCCGATCCACGGGCCATGCAGTGGGTGCTCCTCTCGCCCCACGCCATCCCCCAGGTGCTCTCGATCCCCATCGCCGAGCTGACCGACGACGAGATGAAGGTTGCGGCCCTCATTGACGACGATCGAACCATAACCGACATCGTCAAGGCCTCCCCCCTGCTCGAGAGGTTCACCCTCCAGGTTCTCTTCGGCCTCGTCATCGCGGATACGATCCGCTTGGTGCGCACCTTCGAGGTGGTTCGCGTCCTGGTGCACGTTCTCGACGAATTCGTCCTCGCCCTGGGGAAGACCCGGCTTACGGCCAACGGCGCCGAGCGGATGTTCGGCAAGGCCATATCCGACGCCATCGTGGACAACCCCCAGCTCGAGTACCTCGAGCTCTCCGGGAGCAGCGAATCGCTGCACCAGCTTCGCTGCCAGTTCGAGCGCGGCGCCGACGCGCTGAAGATCCTCGGCGACCTCCTGGAGTACTACTACAAAGCGGTCAGCGTCTTCATTGATAACGCCGAGCTGGCCAAGATCCTAAACGGCATCACCTCGACCTGCTTCGTCAAGCACCTGAACCTGGTCAACGAGCTGCGCATAAACGAGTTCATCCAGCACATCATCGCCGATGCCGAGCCGCGGGAAAGGGAGCAGCTCTGGTCCTTGATCGTGGCCGATGAGGGCAGCTGGAACATCCTCGGTTAGGGGGCCGCTCGGCGGATGATACCTTTAATCCCCTCGCCCCTTTGGGGAGAGGGTTGGGGTGAGGGGTAAAAAGATGGTCATTCAAAAGCCTCTACTTCGCAACAGGCTCATCTCAAGGGATCGCTGATTCCCACGATGGGGAGGTGTCAGGTGGATGTGAAGGAAGTATTAAAAAAGACGTACATCTTCCACACCCTGGAGGATGACGAGCTGGAACTCCTGGTCCGCAGCACCCGCCTGGAGACTATTCCCAAGGGGCATCTCATCTTCGACGAGGGCGACGAGGGCGGCCCCCTCTACATCATCAAATCGGGCCGGGTTTCCATCAAGAAGACCCTCAATGGGGGCAAGAAGTCGAAATTGGCCGAGCTCGGTCAGTATTTCTTCTTCGGGGAGATCTCCCTCTTCGACGGCGGCAAGCGATCCGCCTCGGTGGAGGCGGTGGAGGACACCGAGTGCGTCATCATCGGGAAGAGCGACTTCTGGGCGGCCATGATGGCCAATCCCACCTCGGCCCACAAGGTCTACCGGGCGATCCTCTCGGTGCACTCCAACGCCATCCGGCGGGCCAACGAGCGCTTCCGCGACTTCCTGGGCTCGGCCCTGGGGGGCGTCTAGGCCGCCTTTTCCGATCCGGGCAACACCTCGGTTGCGGAGCCGCCGGGCTCCGCTTTGCATTGCGGCTCGTCCAGCCGGCACTCGGGGAACAGGTGGCAGGTCTTTTTGCAGACCCAGACCAAGAAGAGCATCAGTGGGACCTCGATCAGCACGCCGACGACGGTGGCCAGGGCCACACCGGAGTAGAGCCCGAAGAGAATCGTCGCCGTGGCGATGGCCACCTCGAAATGGTTGGAGGCGCCGATCATCGCCGCCGGGGCGGCGTCGTGGTAGGTGAGCTTACAAAGACGCGCCAGGACGAAGTAGCCCAGGCCGAAGATGAAAAGCGTCTGGACCACGAGCGGGACGGCGATCCAGAGGATGGTCAGCGGGTTGTCCAGGATCACCTCGCCCTTCAGGGAGAAGAGCAGCACCAGCGTGAACAGGAGCGCCACGATGCTCACCGGGGTCAGCCGGTGCACGAACTTCTCCTGGAACCATTCCTCGCCCCGGCGCCCGATGATCCACCGGCGCGAGAAGTACCCGGCAATCAAGGGCAGCGCCACGTAAACACCCACCGAGAGGAGGATGGTCCGCCAGGGGATGGGCATGGAGTTGACCCCCAGTAACAGCCCACCCAGCGGCGCATAGAGCACCAGCATCGTCAACGAGTTGATGGCCACCATCACCAGGGTCAGCCCGTCGTTACCCCGGGCCAGGTGGTTCCACATGAGCACCATGGCCGTACAGGGCGCGATTCCCAAAAGGATCGCCCCCGAAATGTAGCTCCGCCAGAGATCCACCTCCCGGCCGTTGATGATCTCCGTCCCGGGAAGGAGGTCCCGGAAAAGGGTTCCCAGAAAGAGGCTGGCGATTAAAAACATGCTGAAGGGTTTTATCAACCAGTTGATCCCCAGGGTCAACAGCACTGGCTTGGGGGTCTTGGCCGCCCGGACGACCCTGGAGAAATCTATCTTCACCATGATGGGGTACATCATGCAGAAAAGGCAGACGGCGATGGGGATGGAGACCTGGTAAACCGAGAGGGAGTCGAGCAAGACGGCGACGCCCGGGGCCAGCTTCCCCAGGGCGATTCCCGCGCCGATGCACAGAAGGACCCAGAGGGTCAGGTAGCGCTCGAAGATGGAGAGCTTCTTCTCAACCATTTTACAGCCTCGATTCAACCGGTAAAAGGTACGACAACCTCATAGCACAGGTTCCAGCGCCTATCAATGATTATTCAGCCTCGGTCTTTTTGGTACAATGGGGACGCCTTGAAACGAGGAGAGTGGTGAAGTCTATCCGCCCGGTCGTTTTCCTGGCGTTGTACCTCGCGGGTGGGACCGCCTGCGGCGAGTCTTCCCCGGATGGCGGTCCGCCCGTGGCGCCGCCCCGGCTTCTACTGGAAGTGGAGCGCCCCGCCGACTCATCCGATGCCGACACCGCCCTGGAGGTAAGGCTTTCCACCCTGGCCAACGACACGACCGCCCGCGGCTTTCGGATTGTCGAACCCGCGGACGGCGTTCCCGAACGGACTCTGGTCAGCTACGAACCGTCCTACTCCGACGCCGCCAGGGACCTGGCCCTCCTGTTCTCCTTAGACGATAAGACCCTGATTGAGGTGTCGCCCGGTAGCCACGAGTCGGCTATACTCCTACGCTTCGGCGCCGATTACAACCTGTCCGCAATGGAGCTCTGGCCGGACGGCATGGCGCCGGTTATCACTCCGGAGGAGCTCGCCGGGCTCGGGCACGGCGAGGGCGCCGTCATCTACGTTGATCTGTCGGAATGTGCGGCCAGCCTCTTCGTGGACGGCGAGGTGAAGAAGACCTGGCCGGTGGCCGTCGGTAAATCCTCCACCCCCACGCCCCCGGGCGTGTACGAGATCGTCCGCCTCAAACAGGACCCCACCTGGAGCTGGGAGGGGAGGCGCTACCCGCCCGGCGATCCGGAGAACGGCCTCGGCACCCGCTGGATCGGTATCAACCTGCCCACCTACGGCATGCACGGGACCAACGAACCGGAGTCCATCGGCACCGCGGCGAGCCACGGCTGCATCCGGAGCCAAAACGCCGACATCGAGGAGGTCTTCCGTTACCTTTCGCTCGGCGATACCGTCATCTGGGCGGAGTAGGAGTAGATATGCTGAACGTATCGGAGGAAGAGCTACGCCGTCTCTGCAGGCGGTGGCGGATAGAGAGGCTTTCACTCTTCGGGTCTGTATCAAAGGGGGAATCGGGGCCCCTGAGCGATGTGGACCTCCTGGTGGAGTTTGAGGAGGGAACGCGGATAACGCTTCTGGACTTCGTCAATATCCGATACGAGCTAGGAAACCTTTTTAACAAGAGGATTGATCTAATTAGCAAAAGGGGTCTTCTCAACAGCGGGAATGAGATGCGGAGGGAAGAGATAATTCGCACGGCGAGGACGATATATGAAAAGGTATCACAACCCTTATCTGGACCTACTGGGACTCCAGAGAGAGAGGTATTTCCGACCCATGGATGTAGGGCGGGCCGTCCTGAAGGTCGGCTCCTACCTGTTTTCAATGTTGAAATAAAGCATCGTTTGCGGGAAATAATTATCAAATTCAGACACTAGTAAAAGTCGAAATTTCCCGTAGGGGCGACCCGTGGGATGAATCCCCTGCGGTCGCCCGCGGGCGGGGGCGGAGCCCCGCCCTTACGTTTTGGATGTGTGCGTGTAAATGGTAAGCAAGGGGTTGAAACCCCTTGTCTTTAGTGCGGGGGATAGTCCCGCTCGCGGAGACAAGGTTTGGAAGGCTAGAAGATTATCCTCGCGGGTCTGCGATCCAACGCGCTGCGTTGGTCCAGCGCCCTGCGCTTGTCATTTTTCCGGTCGTTGTAAAGGCGAGCGACCAACGGGAGCGCCACTCGCGGCAGAAAATTCTAAATTAGCTTACGGCTCTCATCGCGGAGCTGGGGTCCAGCGCCCTGCGCTGGCGGCGGGGTTGGGAAACCCCGCCCTACGA
>DAOVLG010000122.1 GCA_030631385.1 Candidatus Coatesiibacteriota bacterium
ACGGCTCGACCCCGTCCACGACCAGCCTCCCCGTGTCCGGTTTAACGGCGCCGCAGAGAAGCAGTAGCAGACACGTCTTCCCGGCGCCGGGTCCGCCGGTGACCAGGACGAGCCCCCGGCGGGGCAGCTCCAGGTCGAGGCCCCAGAACACCTCGACCCGTTTCCGGCGGACGAAGGGCCCGCCGAGGCCGATCGGACGGCTCAGGAAAACGCCGTCGAGCTCGATGAAGGCGGAGCTGGCGTTGGGTTGGGGCATGAGGAGAAAATGTGCGTCTGGTTGATTCTACCAAATCGCCGGTGAGGGCGAGGGGTGTAAAACAGGCGACCGTGGACTCATCACCCCTACGGGTGGGATTCGTGATGTTCTGACGTAGGGGCGGACCTTTAGGTCCGCACGTTTATTATAAGGTAGCCCTCACCCCCGGCCCCTCTCCCACTGGGAGAGGGGGGTGCCCCCGACGACGGTTTAACGAGGGACAGCACAAATGCAGGGCGGTGGCATCGGTAAAACGTTGACAAAAAGGCAAAGAAAAAGACAAGGGGTTTCAACCCCTTGTTTTCTTGCAAGGGGCTTGTCTTCTGTAGGGCGGGGATTTTAATCCCCGCCGTTTTTTTTCTAAGGTAGCCCTCACCCTAACCCGTGAGCGAATGCTCCTCCCACAGGGAGAGGGAAGTCGCGGCAGTCCTCATCCCCGCCCGTCACCGAACCGTATTGCCGGGCCTAGATCCGGCTCTCCAGGGTTATCTTCAAGCCGTCGAAGGGCAGCTCCACCCGGCACACGCCGCCGGAGCACACCAGACCGCCGCGCTGGTTGCCGTAGTAGAGGGTCAGGTCGTGGTCGGGGCCCAGATGAACGGTGATCTCACCCGAGAGCCAGTACTCCCGGGTCTCGTTAATCCTCGGGTCGCCCAGGGCGTACTGCGCCGAAAGGGTGGCCGAGAAGTACTCCGGCCAGTTGTAGGTCACCGAGCCCTGGGGATTCTCCTCGATGAGCTCGGTCTCCTCGAAGGTTCCCTGGACCTCGTGGGTGTTGATCATCTCGTAGCGGAGGTGCACCGCCAGGGAATGGCCGGTGGTGAAGGTGTAGGAGACCTCCAGGTCGGGCCATACCTCGGTGCGCTCGTAGAGGTAGTAGCTGTCATCCCCCTGGTTGCCGATCTCGTAGCTCTCGTTGTGGAGCCATCCGCCGCCGACCAGGTGCCAGGGCCAGGCGTCCCAGCGGACCTCTCCGCCGTACTCGGGGCGCCGGCGCACCTTCCGTGAATCCCACGCATCGCAGTAGCCGCCGGTGACCGACAGCCCGACGAGGGGGGAGACGGTCAGGCGGGCGAGGTAGCCCTCCTCGTCCACGCCGGCGTAGAAGGCCTCCAGCGGCTTGGCGGAGAAGCTCACCTCCGGGGGGGAGTTCCACTGGTTGTAGAAGTGATCGTAGCTCTTGTACTCCAAGAGGAGGGAGTTGCGGCCCAGGTAGCCCACCGCCGAGGCGTAGATCGCCTCGCCGGAGTAGGGCTCGAAGTCGAGTCCGGTGAACTCGTAGCCGTCGCTCCGGGCGTACTCGGCGTAGAAGTCGGCGTAGTCCGTCAAGACGGAGATGTGGACCGCGGGCATGAACAGCCGTTTCTTTATCGGGTCGCCGAAGAAGGGGTCGTTGGTCAGGTGCTGGTCCATGGCGACGATGCCTCCGCCGATCTCGATCCAGGGCAGGAAGGGGTTCACGGCGAGCTCGAAACCGCGCACGTCGTCGGTCCGGTTGGTCAGCGGATCGTACTCGTAGGTCCCCTGACCGGCCAGGGCCGTGGCCGAAACCCAGCCCAGGTCCAGGCGGCCGTAGAAACCCTGGATGAAGTTGTCCACGTCACAGAAGATGGGATCGTCGTAGAGGTGCAGCGTCAGACCCCGGCCGAAGGTCGAATAGATGGTGCCGTAGTAGCCCTCGGTCCCCTCGCCCCGGTAGCCCACGTACCACTTGAAGAGGTCGGCCTCGTAGACCCGCTCGCCGGCCACGTTGTCGTAGCGCGGCTGCCAGAAGCGCAGCGTACCGCCCAGGTAGAGGTTGCCGACGCCGATGGTGGCGGTCAGATCGTCCTCGAAGGTCTGCAGGCCGTAGATCTTCTCCGTGCGGCCGTTGACATAGGCGTACTCGTACATCCTGTACACGGCGGTGTTGGTCACCTGGATCGAGACGCCGGGGTCGGAGTCCAGACCGATGATCCCCACCACGGGGTACTCCTCGTAGGGCTCCTCATCGGCGGGCTCGTCGCCCTCCTCCGGCTCCTGGGCCAGGGTGGGGACGAGAAGGGCAAGGATCGAGAGGATGGCCAGGGTACGCACGGTCACCGCCTCCTGTTATTCGGGTGAATAAACGGACGGGTAAGAAAAACGACCGGTCGCGGACGCGGCCGGCGCGGTTCTACGGGCGAAACGCGGCCTACTCCAGCCCCAGGGCCTCGCGGATCGCGGTTTCTACCTTCTCCTCGTCGCCGGGCTGTATGCGGCGGAAGGTCTGGTAGATGTTGCCGTCGTAGTCTATGACGACGATGAAGGGGATGCCGGCGTCGGCGCCCTGGTAGGCGGTGAGCGCCGCGGCGTTCTTGTCCAGCACGATGGTGTAACTGACGCCGATTTCCCGCGCCTTGGCCTTTACCGCGGAAACGTTGCGGGGCAGGTCCTCGGAGATGCCGATCACCTTCAGCCCGTCGCCCTTGTACTCCCGCCACATCTCTTCCATGTGCGGCATTACGACCAGGCATGGGGCGCAGCCCACGGCCCAGAAGTCGAGGACGACCACCTTCTCGCCGATGTAGGTGGAGAGCTTTACCGCGTTTCCGTTCACGTCGTCGAGCATAAACAGCGGGGCCTTGCGCAGGGCCGCGGCCCCGGCCGTCCCGGCGAGGCCGAGGAGGAGAACGAGGGTGAGGACAAATAATCTGCGCATCGTCAATCTCCCGGTAAGCTGGCGCAAGCCTTTCACGTGAATTTGGTAAATAATAGCCGCTTTAAGCGGTTTTTTCAAACGAACGGAAAATCATTATCGGCGAAACCGGGGGCCTTGTCAACTCCGGCGGGCCGCCTTGACATGCCCGACACCGGCTACTAGGATAATTCCCCGTTCAACCTCACTCAGGACCTCATTGAAACATGGGCCGTCCGCGGCGTACCGCCATATTCTTCGTGCCATACACCGTCATCGGCGGCAGCCACCACAGCCTCCTGGGCTTCATCGAGGGGCTGGGACCCGGCTGGCGCCCCATCGTCGTCTACACCGAACACACCCCGGCCTTCAACGAGCTTTACGGGGGCCGGGGCGTTGAATGCGTGCAACTCGACACACCGGGGATACTCCACGCGGATAAGCTGTGGAGCCCCTTCAGCCTCGTGCGTGACGTCATCCGCACCATTTGGGGACTGCGCAGTCTCGTTAAAAAGGAAAAGGCCGCCCTCATCTACGGCGAATCCTTCAACGGACGGCTGTTGGCCGGGCTCGCGGTCACGGGGCTGCCGACCGTGGCGATGGGCTACATCCGCAAGTGCCGCGATCTGGGCCTCGTGGATCGCCTGGCGTACGCCCTCTCGGACGCCTACGTGGTCATCTCCGATACGGTCCTGGGGGCGGCGGTGCCCTGGGCGACCCGGCAGCCGCAGAAGCTGTTCAAGATCTACAACGGCGTCTGGTTGGACCGTTTCCAACCCGGTCCCGGCGACGCCGAGCTGAAAAAACGGCTCGGAATCGAAGGCCATCCGACGATCGGTTACTTCGGCCGCTTCGCCCCCTTCAAGTGCGCCGACGTGCTGCTCGAATCCCTGGCGCTCCTTAAAAAACGGGGGCACACCGACGTCAGGCTCCTGTTGGTCGGGACGCCCCAGGAGCGGGTCTACCCCGGCTTCGCCGCCGAAATGGACGCCATCATCGAGCGGGAGGGGCTCCACGGGGCCGTGGTGCGCACCGGATACGTCACCGACGTGCGACCCTACATCCGGGCGGTGGACATCGTCGCCGTGCCGAGCGATCTGGAGCCCTTCGGCCGGGCGGTGATCGAGGCCATGGCCCTCGAGAGGCCGGTGGTGGGCGGAAATAACGGGGGGATCGCCGAGATCGCCACCGACGGCGAGGACGCGCTTTTGGTGGAACCCCGGAACGCCGAAGCCCTGGCCGACGCCCTCGAAAGACTGTTGACAGACCCCGTTCTGGCGCACAGGCTGGCCGAGGCGGGTCGCCGAACCGTGGAGCGCCGTTTCGACATGCGTCGTAATCAACGCACGCTCCGGGCACTGGTGAAACATCTCATCCGCCGCAAGGCGGGCGGCTTTTCGGCCTTCTAGGGAGATGGCCAGGGTGAGGGTCGGTGCGACTTCCCTCTCCCCGTGGGAGGAGCAGTCGCTCACGGGATTGAGGGTGAGGGCTACCTTAGAAAAAAAACGGCGGGGATTAAAATCCCCGCCCTACATTATCGCAATCCACCAGGCACGGCACGCCGTCCGGCTGTGACGCGCGGCCCCCTTTTTATTTATACTTGAACCCGCAGACCACCGACCGGCGGCCCCATGCTGATCCTGCACTCCCTCCACGATCTGTTGCTCTCGGGCCCCCACCGGGGCACGGCGGAGGTGTGCGCCCGCTTGAGCGCCCGCGGTTTTCCCTGCGCCGCGGCCAGCCTCACCGGCGACGGACCGGGGCGGGTCTACTTCGAGGATCGCGGGGTGGAGCTGCATCTGGTCGGTGCGCCGAGTGATTCGACCCTGGTCCAGGGGGTCAAGCTGGCCCGTCTGGCTCGCCGGATCGGCGCCACCGCCCTCAACGGACACCCCGACCGCCTGCCGACCTGGATCGCCGGCCTTTCGACCGGTCTGCCGGCCTTCGTCACCTTCCACCGCTACGGTTTCGACACGCGCCTCGAACGCCTGCTGACCAAGGCCAGCTCCCCCTTCATAGGCGGCTACGCCGCCGTATCGCGCCGGGTCCGCGACTACGTGATCGAGGTGGACGGGGTCCATCCGAGCCGGGTGGCCCTGGTGCCCAACGGCCTGGATACCGGCTGCTTCCGACCCGGAATCCTGTCGAAGGAGGAGGCCCGACGGAAGTTGGGCGTCGAGCCGGCGAGGACCGTGCTGGGTTACGTGGGTCGCCTGGGACACCGCAAGGGGCTCGATCACCTCCTCCGAGCGGCGGCGGAGCTTCCCGAGAGCCTGATCCTGTTGGCCGGGGCGGGCTACCACGGGGACAACCTTCGCCGGCTCGCCGAGGAGCTGGGCATCGCCGAGCGGGTGCGCTTTCTGGGCAGGATCGCCGACCCCCGCCCGGTCTACACCGCCTGCGACCTGGTGGTGGCCATCGGCCGGGGCGAGAGCTTCAACCGGGGCATGGCCGAACCGCTGGCGATGGGGATTCCGGCGATCGGCCTGGCCCAGGGCGGCTGCGTGGAGATCATCCCCCGTGAGGCCCGGGGGCTGTTGATCCGGGAGTACACGGACCGGGCGCTCCTGGCGAAGATCCGGGAGCTCCTGGATGACCCGGCCGGGACAGCGGAGATGACTACCGCCGCCGGTGCTCACGTCCGCGAGCACCACAACCTCGAAGCGATGACCGGGGGCTATGTTAAGCTCTACACGCGGGTGCTCCTGGAGGGCCGGAGACCGGCCGATCTCCGGCGGACGCCGCGAGCGCCGCGCATACCCGGCGTTAACGACCCCGACCAGACCCCCCCGTCGGTGGCCTCCGAGGGGTACACCGGAACCCTCCTGGACCCCGGCCTGGCCGATAAACGGCTGCTCTGACCATTAATAACAAGGCATCATGTTATCTAACCGGACCGATTGGGAACGTATCCTGAAGGTATTTCTGCCCCATGGATGTGGGGCGAGCCGTCCTAAAGGTCGGCTCCTACCTGTTTTCAATGGTGAAATAAAGCATCGTTCGCGGGAAATGATTGTCAAATTCACAAAAAGCCCGCCCCTACTTTTTGGATGTGTGCGTGTAGATGATAAACAGGGGGTTAAACCGAGCGAAGCGAGCTATGCCTCTGGCAAAACCCCTTGTCTTTAGTGCGGGGGATAGTCCCGCTCGCGGAGATAAGGGTTGGAAGGCTAGAAGATTCTCCTCGCGGG